>JANNQQ010000107.1:0-2957 GCA_031400835.1 Actinomycetes bacterium
CGAAGCGCCGATGCTCTATAACGGCGAGGACGTCGGCGACGGGACCGGGCCGGAGGTCGATGTCGCGGTTGACCCTCTTGAGGGGACTCGACTTTGCGCACTTGGCATTCCCGGCGCGATCGCGGTGATCGCGGTCGCGGAGCGTGGTTCGATGTTCTTTCCGGGCGCGGCGATGTACATGGAGAAGATCGCCGTTGGTGCCGATGCCGTCGATGCGATCGATATCGATCTGTCACCGACCGAAAACGTCACCCGCGTGGCCGAGGCGAAAGGGATGGCGGTAAACGATCTCACCGTGGTTGTTCTCGAGCGCGACCGCCACGAGGATCTGATCACCGAGCTTCGCGAGTCTGGCGCGCGCGTGCGTCTGATTCGCGACGGCGACGTTGCTCCCTCGATTGCGGCAGCGCAGACCTTCACGGGGGTAGACATGGTCATGGGAATTGGGGGCACGCCTGAGGGTGTTATTGCTGCGGCGGCGATCAAGTGCCTCGGAGGCGCGCTCCAGGGGCGGCTCTGGCCTCGCAACGAGGGCGAGCGGGCCGAGCTTGTCGCCGCAGGCTTCGATATCGGGAGAAAGCTCACGCACGACGACCTCGTAACCGGCGACGACGTCTTCGTCGCTGCGACCGGCGTCACAGGAGGCGAGCTTTTAGACGGAGTTCTGGTGAGCGCCGCAGGTGTCCAGACGTCGTCGATCGTCATGCGCTCTCGTTCAGGCACCTCCAGGCGGATTACCGCTTTCCATCCCTCTGAGAAGCTCTACAAACTACGCAAGGAGGGTGAGTCGTTGTGATTGTTGGCCCCGTCGAGATCGTTGTGCTCGGGTTCGAGGACGACGCAGATCTCATCGAGATCGAGCAGGAGCTCACGCGTCTTCGGGACAGCGAAGTAATTCGCCTTGTCGATGCGATGCTGGTACGTCACAAGGAGCACGGCGTCATCGAGACCCGGCAGCTCTCTGACCTCGCCCCCGACGAGGCGATGGCGTTCGGCGCCGCAGTCGGCGCGCTGATTGGCCTCGGCGTTGGCGGCGAAGCTGGAATGGAGGCCGGAGCGGTGTGGGGGATGCAGGAGCTCGCGGACGGTCATCTGTTCGACGACAGCGATAGCTGGGCGATCGCCGAGCGGGTGCCTGAGGGCCGCGCAGCGGTAGTGGCGCTCCTTGAGCACCGTTGGCGCACCCCGGTACGCGAAGCAGTGCGTCGCGCGGGTGGCAATCTCCTTGCCGCTGGCTGGGTACGCGAAGAGCACCTCATCGCCCTCGGTGGGCTGGCCGCGTTGCCGGAAGGGGACGGATAGCGCACAAACGATTGGCCAGTCCGCCAAGTCCGCAAGTCCGCCAGTCCAGACTTCAGTCTGCACTGCAGGATCGGGAGCGCGGGCCACGTCAACACCGCGCCGAACCGCGCTTCCCTCAGTGCAGAGGCAAGTCTGGACTGGCGGGAACAACCTTGCCGGGGTTCATGATTCCGCGCGGGTCGAAGAGGTCCTTGATCCCGCGGTACAGCCCGAGCAAATCCGGGTGCTCAAGCTCCAACGCGTGGAGCTTGCCGAGCCCGATGCCGTGCTCTCCTGTCGCGGTGCCACCACGTGAGAGTGCGTCCACGATGAGCCGTTCGGCGTACGCGTCGGCCATTGCGACCTCCGCGGGGCTGTCAGGGTCGAGCATGATCCCGACGTGGAGGTTGCCGTCGCCTGCGTGGCCGATGATCCCACCGACAACGCCTGCCTCCTCGAGCGTCGTCCGCGCAAATGCCGCATGCGCCGCAAGTTGAGACAACGGAACACACGTGTCAGTCGAGCGGTGCTTGCGACCCGGTGCAGCGGCTGAGGTCGCGTACGCGGCGTCATGCCGGGCACGCCAGAGCAGCGCGCGAGCGTCGGGATCCTCTTCCACGGCGATGTCGATCGCGCCCTCCGCCCGTGCGAGCTCAAGCACGAGCCCAAGCTCCTCGTCGACCGCCGATGATTGACCGGAGGCTTCGACGAACAGACACGGCGCCACGGGAAACGACGTACCTTGGTAGGTGTTGACCTGCGCGATCGTCGTCGCATCGAGAAGCTCGAGCCGGTGGATCGACTGGCCTGCAGCCACGGCGGCAGTGGCTACCCGACACGCTGTTTCGAGGTCGGCGAACGAGAGACGTGCAGCGACGGTGTGGTCGGGGATCCCCTGTAGACGCAGGGTCAGCTCGGTGATCACGGCCAGCGTGCCTTCGGAGCCTACGAGAAGACCTGTGAGGTCGTAGCCGGCAGACGTCTTTGCTGCCGCGCTGCCTGTGCGGATGATCGAGCCGTCAGCGAGCACGGCCTGAAGAGCGAGTACCTGGGCGCGCATCTTCCCGTATCGCAGCGTCGTCGTCCCGGCGGCGTTCGTTGCGGCCATCCCGCCGAGCGTCGCGTCGGCACCGGGGTCGACCGGGAACCAGAGTCCATGCTGACCAGCTGCCTGGGCGAGCGCCCCGCGGGTAACGCCAGCCTCAACGACCGCGAGCAGATCATCCGGCCGCAGCTCGATGATCCGATTCATCCGTGTGAGGTCGAGCGAGATCCCACCACGCTGCGGGATGATGTGACCTTCGAGGCTCGACCCGGCGCCGAACGGCGTCACCGCAACGTCGTGCCCATTCGCTACAGCGAGCACGGCCGCTACCTCAGCAGTGGTGGTCGGGTAGACGACGAGGTCTGGCCGTCGAGGAGGGTGGAAGCTCAGATCCTCCGAATGGAGGTCTCGCTCCGAGTCACCGTCGCGCACGCGCGATGCATCGCCACCGACCGCGGCGACCAGCAACTCCCTGTGCTGGGCTGTCATCCCACCGCCCGCACATCGACGTCGGGGAGGTCCGCGAAGCCCCGGCGATTGGCCGTGACGACGATCCGCTTGGTAGCAAGGGCGGTTGCGGCGATCAGGAGATCGTGCGCCCCACGGGGGCGACCCGAGCGCCGGACGTGGG
>JANNQQ010000108.1:0-6793 GCA_031400835.1 Actinomycetes bacterium
CCGATCGTGAGCATCGTGTTGTACAGCGATCCGGGACGCTCCCGTTCGCGCTCGTTTACGCCGATCACGCAATGCAGCTCGCGTTCATGGCACACAGCGACGAGCCGATCGACGTGTGGCCCGGGAACGTCGACACCGTTCGCCCAGAACGTCTCCCAGAACGTATCCCACCCGCTGAATCCGGACGCCTCCTTGGCCCACGCGTTCGAGGGATAGAGCGGGACAAACGTCTCTGGGAGCACGGCGAGCTCGACACCCGCGTCGGCAGCTTCATGAAGCAGCCGAACCGCCTTGTCGACGCAAGCCTTGGCGTCGAGGATGACGGGAGTCGCCTGGATCGCAGCGACGCGCACGGTCGGAAGTTCGCTCACGACTCCTCCTCGTCAGGGCTACAGGTGCGTACCTGGCAAGGGTAGACCGCGGCGGGCGTACGCGGTCAGGTCTTTGGGGGGAGCGTGCGCGAGACTGCCTGCGCGAGCAGGCTCTTCGGAGCGACGCAGGCGTAGGCGTCTTCGATGATCCCGATGAGGTGGTCGCCGGCGAGGTCGCGGTCAAGCCTGACGCCGAGCCAACCGCGGTGACCGACGTAGGGCGGGACGAAGTACGCCTCTGGATCGGCCTCGACCAGCATCCCCTGCACTCCCTGAGGCGCCGCGCACCAGAGCGCGAGTCGTCCGTCGCCGTGGTGATCGTCGTGGAATGTCACAAACGGGCGCTTCCCGCGAACGAAGAACGTCGGCGCGCCATGACTTGCCCGCTCTGACGTCTCGGGGAGGCCGAGACAGAGCTTCTGCACGAGCTCAAGGGCTTCGGTCGTTGTCACTGTCGCGGGGCCGGCGGCCCATCAGCTGGGTTCGTGCTCGAGGGCGCAGGAGTTGATGCAAAACCGCATACCTGTCGGTCCTGGGCCATCCGGAAACACGTGCCCGAGATGTCCGCCACAGCGCCTGCATACGACCTCCTCGCGGCGCATGCCGTGCGTCATGTCCACACGCGTTTCGACGACGTCGATCTCAGCTGGCTCGACGAAGCTCGGCCAGCCGCTCCCCGAGTCGAACTTCGCCTCCGAACGGAACAGCTCGGTGCCGCAACCTGCGCACCGGTACACGCCCGGCTCCTTCGACTCGGCATAGGCGCCCGTAAACGCCCGTTCCGTGCCCTGCTGACGCAGGACGGCGTACTGCTCCGGTGTCAGCCGCGCCCGCCACTCCTCGTCCGTTAGCTCGAGTTTTTCGCTCACCTGCTCAAACCACCAGTAGGGCGACAGCGGCAAACTGCAACGCTGCGGCTGCGACCACGAGCAGGTGGAAGATCTCGTGAAATCCAAACCACCGGGGGAATGGGTTCGGCCGCTTCGCCGCGTACATCACCGCGCCGATCGTGTAGAGGGCGCCGCCGAGCATCACGAGCAGGGTGCCTACCGTCCCAACGTGGCTGAACATCTGCGGGATCGCGATGACCCCAATCCAGCCAACCGCGACGTATGCCGCCACGGTCAGCCACCGCGGACCGTCGATCCAGGAGAGGTTCAGCGCAAGACCGAACAGCGCTCCTCCCCAGGCAAATCCGAGGACGACCCAACGGGTCACACCCTCGAACGCCAACAGGGCAAATGGCGTATAGGTTCCCGCGATGAAGACGAAAATCATCGAGTGATCGATACGCCTCGCCCATCGCCGCGCCGACTCGGTGCGCCAGGGAAAGCGGTGATAGACCGCGCTGGCGCCGAACATCGCCGCAAGCGCAGTGGCGTACACCCAAGCCGAGAGCTCCTCACGCCCTCCTTCTGCGATGACCCCGAGCACGATTCCCGCCGCCACCGCTGCGACGAACGCGCAGGCGTGGGAGATACCACGGAGATGTGGTCGAGCGGCCTCGTGCGATGCCTGCTTCACCCCAGCATTGTCGCATGCGCCGGTGTCGGCGGGGCCATCTGACTCAACCTACGACCTGACAGGTACTGACTCGAGTTGCCGTGTTGTTCCTCTCATCCGACTCGGTGACAACGTTGGTGCGGTCGACGATGGCGGAGTAGGTTCCGGTCCGACAGATAGTCCAACGGATCGTCGTCGACGCCCCGGCCGAAAGTGCGGGAACCGTGAACGTGCCCACGAGTGTGATCGTAAGTACGTTCGCGATCGAGGTCGCAGAACCGCGGTTCGTGATGGTGATCGAGGAGGCCGAGAACGCGGTGATCGCGAGATCGGGTAGCGGGCGCGTGATCACCCACGAAGCGCTCGCTGTAGGACCAACGTTGCCGACGGCATCCGTCGCGCGCACCGAGAACGTGTGTTGGCCCACAGCGAGCCTCGAGTAGCTCGCTGGGGAGGTGCACGCCGCGAAGGATGCGTTGTCGAGTGCGCACGCGTAGGTCACCGGGGTCTCGTCGGCAGTAAACGAAAACGTTGCGGATGTGCTCGTGGTCGACGCGGGCGGTGCCGACGTGATCTGGACTTTGGGGGCCGTTGTGTCGGGAGGGGTATATGTCCAGCTCACCGTCGTCCAGTCGCTTGAGTTGCCTGCTTTGTCGGTACCAAGCACCGCGAATGTGTGGCTGCCAGCTGCGAGACCGCTCAGGACGACGGGACTGGTGCACCGTGCTGCCGCCGACCCGTCGGTCGAGCAGTTGAACTTGACCCCAAGCTCGTTGGCGGTGAAGGCGATCTCGGTCGCGTCGGTTGCCGTGACGCCGCTGGGACCGCTCGTGATCGTGAGGGTTGGCGCGACAACGTCGGCCGGAGCGGCAGGTGGTGTTGGTGGCGGCGGCGGCTTCGGAGAGGGCGGTGGAGGTGGCGTTGCGACGGCAGGTCCCGTTGGGTCCGGGGCGGTGCCGGAGACCACAGGCTCGGTCTCGGGCGCTTCATCCGTCACGGTCGGCTCGCTCTCGACCGTCGTCGTCGTGACGACGACGGGTTTCGGCTTCGGTTTCGGCTTGGTCGAGACAACGGCGGTGGACAGGACGGGAGGCGGTACGGCCGGCGCCGTGCTGATCGCAGCGGACTGTGCCGCTGGCTCGTCGGCGGCGAGTACTACTCCAAGCGCAGTTCCGCCAGCTCCGAGCACAAGAATCCCGGCGCCAACGGCGGCAATGCGCCACAACCCCCCGAGACGCCTTACCGCACCCGAGCTCTTCCAGAAGCCCGATTCGTCCAGGTGGAGATCGATTGCCGCCTTGCATTCATCGCCGTCGAAAAGCGGCGGAAGGAAGAGGGAGCGGTAGCGGCGCGAGGCTTCGCGCATGTCGCCGAGCGCGCTCTGGCACCGCTCGCAGCCCTCGAGGTGTGCGAGCGTCTCAGTGAGGCGCTTCCCTTGAAGCTCACCATCGAGGTGCTTGGCAAGGAGGGGAAGGAACATCCGGCATGTCTCGGGGAATCGCTCGGGGTCGACCTGGGCGAGGCGCACCTCGACCCGCAAGCTCTCGCGGGCGCGGAAGATCAGCTGCGCGACCGCGTTTTCCTTGAGCCCTACGATCTCCCCGATCTCGGCATACGAGCGATCCTCGAGCTCGCGCAATGCGAGCACGAGGCGCTGACGCGATTCGAGCTTGCCATTGGCGACCTTCACGTCGTGTTGTTGGCTGCGGAGAAGGGTCGCGCGCTCCGGATCGTCTTCAATCGCCATCGGCACCAGAGGCTCGGGAACGTCAGCCATCGGCTCGGAGCGCTTGCTCTTCTCGGCCTGCTTGTAGAAGAGGTTCTTGCAGGTCGTGAAGAGGTACGCGCTGAGGTCGACCGTCGCGGGGTCGAGCCGGTCGAGCCGCGGCACGGCGCGGACGAACGTCTCCTGCACGAGATCGTCCGCGTCGTGGACGTTGCCCGAGAGCCTGTAGGCGAAGGCCCTGAGCCTCGGCTGATACTCGCCGTATAGCTGCTCCCACGCGGTGCGATCCCGCGCCCGGAGTCGGAGCAGGAGCTCCGTGTCAGGCGCGCGTTCGACTGTCGCCATCGTAAGAGTCTACGGAGTGAAGATCGCGGTCATTGAGGTATTCCTCGAACGCCGCCTGGATCCCGAGATACCGCTCGAGCGCCGCAATGCCCTCTACCGCCCAATCGGCGATCCAGGCTTCGTCGACGCTCGGGATCTCTGTCGTTGTGTGGTTGTCGCCGCTCATCTCATGTTCTCCTTCTGTGTTACTCGCGTTGTCGTTCTTCTAGGCAGTTCTCGTAGTGCGAGAAATGCCAAAGGCGGGGCCATCACGTTGGCCCCGCCCTGGCTTCCCCTCTCCCCACCCCTATGCGACCGTGCCGCAGATCGCGTATGCGTTGACGTACCAGTTGGCGCCCGTCGCGACGACCTCGGTCGCCGTTGCCCGCCACTGGGTCGCGGTGAGCGGGTAGCTCTCGTCGACAGCGACGGAGCCGGCGGCGCCGACGATGCGGGCGCCACCGCCGAGCAGCTGCTTGCCTGCCGGGCAGTTCGCGCTGAGGATCTTTGCAACCGTCGAGTCGTTGGCCGACTGCGTGCTGACGATCTCGAGACCGGAGACACCCGGCGTACCCTGCGGGCCAACAGCACCCGTCGCACCGACCGCGCCAGGGGCTCCTGCAGGACCGACCGGGCCGGTCGAGAGCTGCCCCGGAGCAAAGTCGCTCGTCTTCAGCGACCCGTCCCGAACATCGAGCGATGTCAGCGAGTTGTTCTTGACGTCCTGCGTGGCGATGCTGTTGTTGCGGATGTCGGGCGAACCGACGGTGTTGTCCTTGATCTGCGCGCCGGTGATGAGGCCGGAGGCTGCCGCGGTGCCAGTCACGGCGAACAGCAGGGCGACGGTCGAGATGCACGTCGCGGGGCTCGGAATACGGAACATGGTGCTCTCCCTTCGGTTGGATGAAAGCGCTGGATGGAAACGCTTCGTTGTCATCACAACCCCCCACCTGGGAGTTCCTTACGCGGGTTCCAAAGTTTCTTTTCTCGCTGGTCTCGTAGGGTGGTGGAGACGTGAGCGATCGCATGCCCACCTCGGTGCCCGAGCTGGTGGCTATGCCCGCCCTCGAGGTGCTGCGCATGTTCCGAACTCGGGAGCTCTCCCCGGTGGAGTACCTCGAGATGCTGATCACCCGGATCGAGGCGCTCGGGCCGGCGGTCAACGCTGTCGGAGACACCTACTTCGACGAGGCCCTCACCGAGGCGCGGTCGGCTGAGATCACGTACGGGTCTGGGAGCACGGTGCCGCGGGCGTTGGAAGGGCTACCGGTGGCGGTCAAGGACGAGGCGGAGCTCGCGGGCAAGCGTACGACCTTCGGCTCGCTGATCCACCAGGATTGGGTCGGCTCCCGGAACGAGCCGATCGTCGAGCGGCTGCTAGCGGCAGGCGCGATCATCCACGCCCGCACGCTGACGCCGGAGTTCTCGATTGCGTTCTGGACGCACTCCAGGCTATGGGGGGTCACGCGCAATCCGTGGAATCGCAACTTCGACGTCGGCGGCTCAAGCGGCGGCTCCGCGGCCGCGCTGGCCTCGGGGTTCACGCCCCTGGCCACCGGCTCCGACATCGGTGGATCGGTACGGGTGCCAGCGTCTTGCTGCGGTGTCGTTGGGTACATCGGTCCCCACGGACGGATTCCGGTCTCACCCCCGTACAACCTCGACCACTGGTCGAACGTCGGCCCGCTTGCCCGAACCGTCGGCGATTGCGCACTCATGACCGACGTGATCGCAGGCCCTCATCCCCGCGACCACACATCGCTTCCGGCAACGAGCGCTCTGGGCGCGCCCGAGGGAGACGTCAAGGGCATGCGCCTCGCCGTGAGCTACGACCTCGGAGACTGGCCGGTCACCGACACTGTGCGGGTTGCGGTCGCCGACGCCGTCGAGGCACTCCGAGCCGCCGGGGCAATCGTCGAGGAGACCGACCTGACGGTCGAGCGAGCGCTCGTGCGCACAGCAGGCGACGCACACCACGCATTGATCTTCGGTCGCGACTGCACACGGGCGATCGGCGGACGCTGGGAGGATGTATGCGCCTACACCCAATCGTGGCTCTCCTCGCTCGAGGACGCACCGAGTCCGCTGACCGGCCTTGAGGCGGAGGTCGAGATCATGGCGCGCGTCGGCCGGGTGCTCGAGAACTACGACGCGCTGCTCTGCCCCGCGATCGCCGTGCCAGCGTTCGCCGCCGGTGTCGACCACACCGTTGAGCCGTTCGTGCTCGACGGAGTCGAGTACGACACGTTCCATGACGTCTGTCCCGCCGAGATCTTCAATGTGACGAGCCGTTGCCCGGTTCTCGCCGTCCCCGCTGGCCGCGATCCACTCGGTGTTCCGATCGGCGTGCAGATTGTCGGTCGACCGTTCGACGATCCGACTGTCTTCCGAATCGGAGCGGCACTCGAGCGGCTCAGGCCGTGGCCTCTGATCGCCGACATGGTGTGAGCGCGCGGGCCGCGCGCTCCTAAACTTCCACGCGAGGGCCGTTAGCTCAGTTGGTAGAGCAGGGGACTTTTAATCCCAAGGTCGCTGGTTCGATCCCAGCACGGCCCATCCTCCGCTTCGCCCGCTTCGCGGCTTCGCCGCTGTGCTTTCCACTCGCTGGGGACGGGTAGTACGCGTGGCTCGCGAAATCCGTCAGAAGCCGAGGTGATTCGCCAGGCGCTCGGCGAGTTGAGAGTGCTTCTTGTCAGAGAACAGATTGTGCGGCATCCGATGCAAACCCCAGTAGAGCCCATGAACGCCGATGTTGCAGTCACGGCCGACCTTTACGAGTGGAGGATGAGCCCAGCTGGGCAACGTTGGGCTGTCCTCAAGCTCGGCGATCTTCCGCACACTGAGCGGGTGCTTGACAATCGCGACGTCG
>JANNQQ010000109.1:0-2225 GCA_031400835.1 Actinomycetes bacterium
CCCCTCGCGCGTCTCGTTCCGACATCCAAAGTCACCTGATCTGGAACAAAAGCCTTGCAAGGGTTACGCGTCTCCCCGGAGCTGATCCGATCGACGATTTCAGCCAGAGTCGCGTCCTGATTGCGCCAGACGGAGCGCTGAGCACCACGCGCGGGCCGCTCGCTCGACAGTTCGTGATTGCCGAATCCGGCTCCAGGCTTGAGCTCACAGGCGTACGCCTCGTTGCCCGTGGGACGCTGGGCCGGATGTGGCAGCGGGAAGGAGTTCCCCGTGCAGCAATGCTCGTCGATGGGCTTGCTCGGGACAACACCCTCGATGCAACCACGAGCGTGACCGTATGGCGCCAGTCCGCTCCACAGTCGCTGCGCCTTGCGATCGAACCGATCGACGGGACACCTTCTAGCCTGACAATCACCGCGCAAGCGCGCACGCGCCATCTCGCGATCACACCGCAATCATTGACCTGGGTGGATATCCGCGTGCCGGCCGGGCGAGGGCCCTGGGTCGTACTGATCGAGTCACCGGCGAGGGTCATTGACGCCGGCCGCCTCGTTGGGGCACGAGTACGTGCGCTGCAACTCCGTGCAAATGCAGGGTAAAGGTACGGCAACGTCCTGCCGATAGACGACCCATGACCGCCGCCATTCCTCTCCCCCCTCGCCTTCTCGCCGCACTCGGCGTCGTGCTGCTTGCAGCATTGGCCCTTGTCATCGCCCGCCCACTCCTGCTCGGCGAGGACGACAGCGCTTCAAGCCCAACTCCGCCGCTCGCAACGCCCACACCAGCGGTCGTGACGCCGGTGGTGACCCCCGCCGCGAAGCCTGTGGTGCCAAAGGTTGAGCTTCTCCCTGGCTTGCCGCTCAAAGTGGCCGCCAAGCTCCGTCAGTCGCGGGTGGTCGTCGTCTCGGTCTACTCCGGCACCTCTGTGCTCGACCGTGCAGCGGTATCCGAGGCAAAGGCAGGGGCACGCGCAGCTGGAGCCAACTTTACGAAGATCAACATTCTTGACGAGCGAAGCGCGCGCCAACTGCACGCGTTCGCAGGCACTGCGCTGTCCACCCCTGCCGTGCTCGTTGTTCGTCGGCCCGGCAAGATCGTCGGGCGGTTCGATGCAGTCGTCGACAGCGCACTCATCGCCCAGGCAGCCCACAACGCCGGTGCGCGCGGCGGCAAATGAGCCTCTCGCCGGGAACGCTCCGCTCTCCTGAGGCGGGTGGGACTGGTCCTCTATTCGTCCACGAGGTACGGCGCAACGGCACGGTGGTCGCCGCACTCCAGGGAGTCTGGCGACCCGACGGCGGTGTGATCGTCGAAGCGACCGTGACTCCTATCGGTCAGGCGCAAGGCGACACGATCACGCGCCCGTTCGCATTCACGACCGTGGAGCAGGCCGCCCGCTTCGTCGACGAAGCATTGCTCGCGCTCGAGTACCTGGACTGCGAAATCACCGACTAGTTCGGTCCCGTTGCAAGGGACGAGCGGTTGCGTAGGGCACTTTGGCCTCAGGCCACATTGCCTAGTTGAGCCATGAGCGCTGTTTGCTAGCGCCTAGCACGGCGGTCTGAGCGGCTGAGTCATCCGCTTCCTTGTCGGGCGCCGTAGAACGGCAAACGACTCGAGGAGGAAATACACATGAGAAAGCTGCCCATCGTACTCGCGACACTGATCGTCGCCGTGGCTGCCGTTGCTGGCACCGGAGCCGCCCGAGGACAGGCCGAAGGAACGATCGTCGGGGTCGCAGCCAGCAACCCGGACTTCTCGACGCTCGTCGCGCTTGTCCAGGCGGCCGGACTCGCCGACGCGCTTGCCGACCCAGGAGCGAAGCTCACGGTGTTCGCACCAACCAACGCGGCGTTCGCCAAGCTTGAGGCCGCGGTTCCCGGCGTTACGAAGGCGCTGACCGATCCTGCGAACAAGGACCTCCTGCAGCAGGTGCTAAAGCATCACGTTCTTGGAGCCGAAGTGCGGTCAGGTGCGGCGCTCGACGCCGCCAAGGCGAATACGAAGGTCGCGACCCTGCTCGGTGACGACGAAAATGGACGAGTGTCGCTGAACCTCAAGGGTGACCAGATCGCGATCACCGACTCGGCCGGAATCTCCACCGCGATCGTCACTGCGGCAGATGTGAGTGCGTCGAACGGCGTGATCCACGTCATCGACAGCGTTCTCGTCCCGAGGAGCGTCGCGACGGCCCTCGTCGCCGCCGGCCTCCTCCAAGGATCGAC
>JANNQQ010000110.1:0-40339 GCA_031400835.1 Actinomycetes bacterium
CCTCCCTGGGCTACGCGAGATCCTCTCCGGGCTCGAGACGCGAGAGCTCGATCTCGTAGAGCTCGAGACGGCCTCCGCCTCGCCGATGGCTTCGTCGCTTCTCTTCGACTACGTCGCGACCTACATGTACGAAGACGACACACCCGCAGCCGAACGGCGTGCGCAGGCCCTCTCACTCGATCGCGATCTCCTGCGCGAGCTGCTCGGCCAGGAGGAGCTCCGCGACCTGCTCGATCCCGGTGCGCTTGCTGAGGTTGAGGCGTCGCTGCGTCGGGCTCCGCGCAACGCCGATGAGCTCCACGACCTCCTGCGCCGCACGGGCGAGCTCCATGACGGAGAGTTCGACCCTGGATTCGCAGAGACGCTGCTGCGTGAGCGCCGTGCACTCCGCGCTGTCGTGGGAGAGGCACAAGCCATCATCGCCGTCGAGGATGCAGGTCTCTATCGCGACGCGTTCGGAGTGATGCCTCCTGGCGGGCTTCCCGCCGCGTTCCTCGACCCGGTCGATGACGCGCTCGAGCGCGTCCTGCTCCGGTACTCCCACTCGCACGGTCCGTTCACGACCGCCGAGCTGGCCAACCGCTACGCGCTAGGCACCGCTCAGGTGGGCTCGCTGCTCGCGGCGCTTGAGAAACGTGACCTTCTCGTTCGCGGGGAGATTCGCCCGGGTGGGCTTGAGCGGGAATGGTGCGATCCGGACGTGCTGCGTCGGATTCGGCGGGCATCGCTCGCCGTGCTGCGCCGAGAGGTTGAGCCCGCGGAGCACGTTGCGCTCGGCCGCTTCCTTCCGGCCTGGCACGGAATCGACCGACGCGCGACGCTGCGTGAAGCACTGATCCCGCTTCAGGGGCTCGCTCTCCCGGTCGCTCTGTGGGAACGCGACGTCCTGCCCCGGCGTGTCCCCGGCTACCAGCCGAGTTGGCTCGACGCCGTCTGTGCCTCGGGCGAAGTCGTCTGGGTCGGTTCGGGCCTCGATCGGGTCGCGCTCTATTTCCGTGAGGACGCTCCAGCGCTCGGCGCACCCTCGATCGGAGAGCCACTAGACGGGGTGGAGGTCTCAGCTATTCGCAGCGTTCTCTCGCGCAGCGCGGAGTTCTGGACAGACCTCGTGGATGCCAGCGGGCTTGACGCCGCCGAGGCGCTCGCCGCTCTGTGGGAGCTGGTCTGGGCAGGTGAGGTCACAAACGACGCGTGGGCGCCTCTTCGGGCCGAGCGCCGCTACGGCGTGCCGCAGACCGTGCGGAGATCTCGGCGGTTTTCGCGGTCACGGGTCGGCGCGCAGAGCGCCACGGCGGGACGATGGTCGCTCGCCGCGAGGCTCTTCGACGGGCCGGGTGAGGCGCGGGCTTTGGCCGAGCTGCTCCTCGAACGCCAGGGGATCGTGACCCGGGACGGCGTTCGTGGTGAGGGCGTGCCTGGTGGCTACGGCGCGGTCTACGGTGAGCTGCGGACGCTCGAGACGATCGGCGCTTGTCGACGGGGGTACTTCGTCGAAGGCCTTGGGGGTGCGCAGTTCGCTCTCCCGGGAGCGGTTGAGCGGCTCCGTCACGCCGAGGACGATGCGCCGATTGTGCTCGCAGCCGCCGATCCGGCGCAGCCATACGGTGCGGCCTTACCTTGGCCACGTAGGGCTGGGGCGCGCGCCGCCCGCGTTGCCGGGGCGCAGGTCGTGCTCCTCGGAGGTGACGCGGTGCTCTTTGTCGAGCGCGGCGGTCGCTCGCTTGTCCCGCTTCGCGACCCTGAGCCCGAGTGGCTCCGCGTGGCACTTGCGGCGCTCGTCGACTGGGTCCGCGCCGATCGAGGCCGACGACTCGCAGTCGAGCGTTTCGACGGCGTGCCGGTCGTCGAGACGGAGGTATTGGCGCTCCTCGTCGAGGCCGGCTTCCTCGCCGGGCCAAAGCGCGCGGTGCTGCGGCCTTGACGGCGAACAGGGCTCGGCCAGCCGCCATCGAGGTCCTCGAGCGTCTTCGGGCCGGCTAGCGCGCTTCGGGTGGGAGACCGCGGAGCGGCTCGGAGAAGCGCTCGTGGGCCTCGGTGTCGACGGGCCGGTGGCGACGCTCGGTCGTTGCGGGATGGGCAGCCAGCGAGCTGCCGTCTTTCCATTCACCTACGGGCCGAATCGGTCGTTGCTCGAAGCCTCCCCCACAGTTGGGACAGACGTTTCCGAGCACCTCATTCACACAGCGAACGCAGAACGTGCATTCGAACGAACAGATCATTGCCTCGAGCGAGTTGGGCGGGAGTGAGACGGCGCAGTTCTCGCAGGCTGGTCGTAGCTCAAGCACTGGTCTGATCCTCTCACGTGGATCCGGTAGCTGCTCCTGATGTTGCACCGGGTGTGTGGGCAGGGTTTTGGGTTCACGCCGCGTACCCCATTCTCGTAGATGAACGTTCGCTCGCTCCCTCTCCACGACGCACTCCGGTCGTTCACGCTTGGCGCCTTCGCCCTGCTGCTCCGTGAGGTTGACGCGGTGGGAGGTCAGCTCCCGTTTGCCTTCGAGGAGCACGAACGCCGCAAAGGCCCGGCACTCTACGAGTATCGCCCGCTCGTCCGCGACTTCATCGAGGAGCGGTCTTCGACGCTGAGAGCCCGTGCCGATGCAGAGCTTGCGCTCGAAGATCTTCGACGCGAGCCTGCGGCCGCTATCTACGCACGCGCCCACGCAGGGCCGCATCCCACGCCCGACGACGCCCTCTTCCGGACGGTGCTCCTCGATCTTCTGATCCGCGTTGCCGAGGCGTGCGGCGGGTTCGACTGGGACGACGAGGCATTCGACAAGGCCTACGGCGAGCTTGAGCGGTCGCTCTTCGGCGAGCGGCGGACGTACTGCGCGGTGGCCCCTCTCGTCGGCATCAGCGTGGGCGTTCAGCGCGAGCTCGCACCGGGCCTGCGCTTGCGAGCGGCTGCGGAGGGAGAGCTTGCGCGTCATTGGCCTGAGGCGAACGGTCTTCTGCCGCCGGGGTTCGGTCGGGAGCCTGATCGATACTGCGTCGTTGAGCTCCGAAGCGCTCTCACGTCGACCGATGACGTGCCCGATGCACCGGCTGAGTTCGCGGACGTCGTCAGCGCAGTTCGGCTCGCGACCGCTGCTCCGGTGGCAGCAGGCCCTGTGCTCTTCGAGACCCTCGACGGGCGTCCGTACGGGATCCGACCCGTGCTACCGATCGCCGCAACCGCCCCGCCGGGCGAGGCGACGCGTCTGGATGAGTTTCGAGGGGCGCTCGCGGCCGAGCTGCATGGCAGGTTGCTGCTCGCCGACGGTGACCCCCATCTCGCCGAGGCGCTCGATCGCTGGGAGCTTGCGCTCTTCCAGCACGACCCCTTCCGTTCCGAGCAGCTCCGCGCAGCGCTGGCCGCCTCGCTCGGTGGCACCTGGCCGCTTCGGGCCGCCGTGCTCTTAGAGGACGACGCCGACGCGCGCACCCGTCTCCATACCGACCTCGCTCGGCTTGCTGCCGGCGAGGAGGCGAGCTCGCCCGCCGCCGACGCGGTGCGCAGAGTGCTTGTCGCGATCCTCGAGCACGGAGACCGCGAGCACCTGACCAGGGAGCTCGACGCCGTGTTGCTCGGTGCTGGTGCCTCTGCACCGCTGCCCAGTCGCAGCTGAGCGTTCGCCGCCTAGACTCCGTCATCGGACAGATGATCCTCCTCACGGGTGCGACCGGCTACGTCGGCGGCCGCCTACTACGAGCACTCGAGGAGCGCGGCGAGCAGGTGCGCTGCCTCTCCCGGCGTCCCGACCTGTTGCGCGGGCGTGTCGGCCCCGGCACAGAGGTGGTCGGGGGAGACCTACTGCAACCTGACTCGATTTCCCCTGCGCTCGCCGGGGTCGACACGGTCTACTACCTCATCCATTCGATGAGCTCTGGCCGCCCATTCGACGAGGCAGATCGTGCGGCAGCGCGCGCGTTCGCGGGCGCGGCGCGTGAGGCCCGGGTGCGGAAGGTCGTGTACCTCGGCGGACTTGGCCGCGGGCCTGGTCTCTCCCAGCATCTCGCATCGCGGCAGGAGGTTGGCGAGATCCTGCGCGCCTCGGGCGTGCCCACCATCGAGCTGAGAGCATCGATCGTGATCGGCTCGGGTAGCGCGTCGTTCGAGATGGTGCGGGCGCTCGTCGAGAAGCTGCCCGTGATGGTGACGCCACGCTGGGTTCGTGTCCAGGCGCAGCCGATAGCGGTTGAGGACGTAATCGAGTACCTCCTCGCCACCCTCGACCGCGACCCTGTTGGCGGCGAGCTGTATGAGATCGGCGGCGCCGACCAGGTGACGTATCTCGAGCTCATGAAGGAGTACGGCCGCCAGCGCGGGCTCCGTCGACTCATGATCCCTGTCCCCGTGCTCACCCCGCGGCTCTCGTCGCTCTGGCTGTGGCTGGTGACGCCGGTCTATGCGGGTGTCGGTCGGAAGCTGGTCGACTCGCTCAGGAACGAGACGGTGGTGCACGACAACGCTGCGCTTGAGGTGTTCCCCGTCCGGCCTCGCGGCGCGCGCGACGCCATCGCCCGTGCGCTCGCCCACGAGGATCGGGAGATCGCCGAGACGCGATTTTCTGACGAGGCGTTCCCCGAAGGGCCGTCCTACGGCGGCGTTCGCCGCGGCTCGCGTCTACTCGATGCCCGCACCTCGGTCGTTCCCTACCCGCCAGCGGTCGCATTCGCTCCCATCCAGCGCATCGGAGGCGAGACGGGCTGGTACAAAGGCGCGCTTCTCTGGCGACTTCGGGGCCTACTCGACGTCCTCGTGGGTGGCCCAGGGCTGCGGCGGGGCCGGCGTGATCCGGTCGGCCTCCGGGTGGGCGACACGATTGACTTCTGGCGCGTCGAGGCCTTCGAGCCGAATCACCTGCTGGGGCTCTACGCCGAGATGAAGGTGCCGGGCCGGGCGTGGCTCCAGTTCGAGGTCTCGGAGACCGACGGTGGCTCGATCGTGACCCAGACCGCAATCTTCGATCCGGCCGGTCTGTTCGGGCTCGTGTACTGGTACGCGCTCTGGCCGTTTCACGGCTACATCTTCGGCGGGATGCTGCGTAACCTCGGTCGCGCGATGGCGAAGCACGAGCTGGCCGTGCACGACGCCGAGCCTCCCGTCACGCGGTGACACTTTCGGCACAAAGCCGTGACACTCCCGCCACACCTTGCCGCGTACGGTGGCTCTATGGAGGAGGCACACAGCGTTCTCGAGCGACTCGACCGGATCGAGACCATGCGACGGGCGAACGCGGGCCCGGCCGAGTTGCTCGGGGAGCTGCGTGTCCTCCTCCATGAGGCAGAGGTCTGGGTAACGGCGGAAGGAGACGACTCGAGCGTCACCGCAGTCGGACGATTCCGGGAATCCCTCGTACGTGGCATGATCGAGGCGTGATCACGTACTGGGACGAGCTGAAGTGGACACGCAAGGAGAAGGGGCATCTTGCCGCTGACTGGCAATCGCTGACAGGCGATCGTTCGCTCTGGCTCGGCGTACAACGGATCCGCATCGACCCCGGAAAGTGGGCGACTCCGCTTCACCTTGAGGCGTCGGAAGAGGAGGTCTTCTACGTCCTGTCAGGGACTGGTGTCTCGGTGCAGGCGAATGATGATGGCAAGGAGCAAGCGTTCGCCGTGGGGCCGGGCGACTGCCTCGTGCACCTGGCGCTCGAGCACGCGCATACCCTCGGGGCAGGGCCTGACGGGCTCGAGGTTCTCGCCTTCGGCGAGCGGCATTACGCTGCCAGCACCTTGCTTCCGCGAGCGGGCGTCTCGTGGCTCGGCCAGACATGGGTGCGTCAGGGCGCGCCTGAGGATCACCCCTGGGCGCGCGAGGCTGCAGTCGGCCCACCCGTCGTCGGCGAGCTCTCCGAGCGACCCTCTCGAATCGTCAACATCGAGGACATCCAGGCAACTGCGCGAGAGGGGAAGACGGTCGCGCGGCGGACAAGGGATCTCGGTCGGGCAGCGGGGACGCTCAAGACGGGATGCACGTTGTACGACGTTGCTCCAGGGATGCTCATGAATCCGCCGCATTGCCACTCCGAGGAGGAGGAAATCTTCGTCGTCCTGAGTGGTTCGGGGACGGTCGAGCTCTGGCCGAACCAGAGGGCAGCGACTCAACCTGAGCAGTTTGCGGACACCACCGAGACGTTCGCGATCGGCCATGGGGCCACGTTTGCGCGTCCCGCTGGAACGGGCCGGGCGCACGCAGTCTCGGCCGGCCCGGATGGTCTGCGGCTCCTGGCCTTTGGAATGCGACGGCCGAACGACATCACCCATTACCCCCGTTCGGGGAAGATCAGCTTTCGAGGCGTGGGTGTGATCGGTCGGATCGAGCAGGTGCCGTACTGGGATGGCGAAGACTGATCGATCGTTGAAGGAGTCCGGGAAGGAGCGGTGAACACGGCGTGGTCATGGGTCTCGTCCGCTTGCTTCCACGTGTCACCGGCGCACGTTCGGCTACCGCGCCCGTTGAGCCGGCTACGCCGGTTCAACCAGACGTACCCATTGAATCGGCGACGCCCGTAGAATCGGTCGTCCGGGTCGAGTCCGCCGATGCGATGAGCGAACCACCACCTGCATTCGATCCCTCGGCCCTCCTCTCGGGAGCCGCCGACACCGCTGCGCCTGCCCCGGGGCCGAGCCCTCCTGAGGCTCCCGCCGACCACGTCGTTGGCCCGCCGCTCGCGGCGTCGAGTGCGGCGACCCGCGTCATCGTGTTCGCGAACCAGAAGGGCGGGGTCGCGAAGACGACGACGACCTTGAACCTTGCTGTGGCATTCAAGGAGCTCGGCTACCGCGTACTGATCATCGATCTTGACCCGCAGGGCAACCTCACGATGAGTCAGGGCATGAACCCGGATGTCATCGAGCGCTCGATGTTCGATGTGCTCGTCCATCGTGTTCCGATCTCGGAGATCGTGGCCCACGCTGAGGTCGATATCGCGGTCGCCTCAATCGATCTCGCCGGCGCCGAGCTCGCGCTGAGCGCGCAGATGGGACGCGAGCGGGCGCTTGAGAAGGCGCTGGTCGAGGTGCGTGGGAAGTACGATTTCGTGTTAATCGACACGCCTCCGTCACTAGGGTTGCTCACGATTAACGCCTTCGTTGCAGCGACCGGCGTCATCGTCCCCGTGCAGTGCGAATACCTCTCGTTGCGCGGACTTGTGCAACTCGAGAACACGCTTGCGATGGTGCGCGAGAACCTCAATCCGAACGTGTCGGTTGAAGGAATCGTTCCGACCATGTACGACGGTCGCACATTGCACGCGCGTGAGGCGATCGAGATCCTTGAGGAGAACTTCGGTGAGCTTGTGTTCTCGACCCGCATTCGCAAGACGGTCCGTTATGCCGAAGCGCCGGTGAAGGGTCAGTCGGTGCTCAAGTACGACCCAACGGGTACGGCGGCCGAGGCGTATCGTGCGCTCGCCCGCGAGTTCCTCGCGAAGGAAGCGGCCCGGGATGGCGCGTAAGCGCGCAAGCATGCGCGAGGGGCCGCTCGCCGAGCTCTTTCGCGCGACCGAGGCAGCGCAGCGCGGCGACGCGCCGGCGACCGATGCAGCACCAACAGCCGATCCGGCGCCGCCGGTCGCCGAGCAGCAGACGATCGACATTGCCCCGCAAGATGCGACCACTCGCGTGGCGCCCGCGCCGCCCAGCATCGGCGAGGTAGCCGCCATGGATGAGACCGTCGAGCACGTCTATGACTTTGAGGTCGCCGACGCACCGGTTGTGCCGTCTTCTGCCCGTTCGTCTGAGCCGATTCTGACCGCTGTTGAGCCCGTAGTCGCCCCGACGCCGACCGTCGTCGAGGCGGCCGCCGAACCTGTTGTGCGGCTAGCTCCGCCTCCAGCCGAGATCGAGGAGCCGCCGGCCGAACGGCGGCCATACGAACCTCCCGCGAGTCGATTTGTCGCACCGATGCCGGACAGCGCTCCGCGGCTTCATGTTGCTGGTGACGTTGCGTCGTACCTCGCGGTGATTCGCGTCGTGGGTGTTGGTGGCGCGGGGATCAACGCGGTGAACCGGATGATGGACGCCGGAATCGCCCAGGTCGACTTCCTCGCGGTCAACACCGACGCGCAACAGCTTGAAGTCTCAGACGCACCTACCAAGATCCACATTGGTGAGGCGCTCACCCAGGGTCTCGGCTCCGGGGCCGATCCGGACGTCGGTCGCCTTGCGGCCGAAGAAGGTTACGACCAGCTTCGCCAGGCGCTCCGCGGCAGCGACATGGTGTTTGTCACCGCCGGCGAAGGTGGCGGCACGGGCACGGGTGCGGCACCCGTCGTCGCGCGCATCGCGCGTGAGCTTGGTGCGCTCACCGTCGGCATCGTCACTACGCCGTTCCGCTTTGAAGGCACGAGGCGGCGGACGGCCGCCGAAACCGGCGTCGAGGAGCTCAGGGCTGCGTGCGACACCGTCATCGTCATCCCGAACGATCGACTGCTCGAGGTTCTCGACAGGACCACCTCGATGGTCGATGCCTTCAGGATCGCCGACGACGTGCTGCGCCAGGGTGTCCAGGGGATCTGCGATCTCATCACGATGCCAGGACTCATCAACCTCGACTTCGCTGACGTTCGCACGATCATGTCGGGTGCAGGCTCCGCGCTGATGGGGATCGGCTACAGCGAGGGACGCGAGAACCGGGCCCGAGAGGCTGCAGAGCGCGCGCTGCGCTCACCGCTCATCGATACCGAGATCGATGGGGCTCGCGGCATCCTGCTCTCGATCGCGGGCGGCGATGACTTGACGCTGCTCGAGGTCAACGACGCGGCCGAGGTCATCCGGCGCTCCGCAACAGACGAGACGAACATCATCTTCGGTGCGACGATCGACGAACGCCTCAATGGGCAGGTGTGGGTCACCGTGATTGCAACCGGCATTGGCGGAACGCGATCACGCGCCTACGCGCCGTCGTTCTCGGCCTCGCCCGGCGCGACAAGCACTCGTCGCTCGTCGAGCGACGACAGCAGCGAACTTCCAAGCTTCCTGCGCTAGACACCGCGTCCCATCTGGCCGGAACGGCTGCGGGTTGTGCCGCTGCGGTCTTCGTCTTGAACCTCATTTGCGGCGCCAGCCTCGGTGGGGACCCTCGCCAGGTGACGCCGATGTTCGTGCCGTCCTTGTCAGCGCCGCTCGCCTCCGACTGCCGCAACGGTCCCGCGTAGGCTCACGCCATGCGAGGAGCAATCGCGGCGGGGAGCCGACACACCGTCGAGGCCGGAAGCTGGGCCTTGCGAGAAGGTGGAACTGCCGTCGACGCAATCGTGGCAGCCACGCTCGCGGGCTTTGTCGCGGAGGGGCCGCTTACTGGTCCCGCCGGGGGAGGGTTCATGCTCGTCCGAGGTAGCGACGGCGAGACGATCGCGATCGACTGCTTCTTCGCAGTCCCGTCGGGGATGCACGGTGCCATGGACGAGGTTGTCATCGACTTCGGCGACGCCTCGACGCAGCTCTTTCACGTGGGGGAGGCCTCGGTCGCAGTCCCTGGGCTGATTCAAGGCCTCGTCCATGCCCACACGAGGATGGGGCGACTTCCCTGGAGAACGCTCTTCACCCCGGCGCTGGCGTTGGCGCAGACGGGGATCGAGGTCGGCCCGGAGCAGGCATTCCTGCATGAGATCCTCATCCCGATCCTCCAACGCGAAGAGGGTGGCCGGTATCTGTACGGGACACCCGGACGAGTGACCACCGACGTCCTCGTCCCGACGCTCGCGCTCATCCGCGACGCCGGCATCGAGGCTGTCTATGAACTGTTCCCTGCCCTTGGCTCTGATCTCGAGCGGTACGCGGTCACCGAGGGAGTTCCGCTGGGGACGAGCTTCGGCGGGGCGGCCGTGCTCACGACACCGTCCCCCTCGCGTGGTGGGGAGATCGTCCTTCGCGGGCTCGATCGTCTCGAGGCAGACGGCGTGCGTGGGGCACCCGGCAGCGTCGACGAAGCGCTCGGTCTGGCCCGTGCGCTGGCAGACGGATATGCAACCGCGCCGCACGGCTCTGCCAGAGGCAAGAAGCCAACCGGGACGACGCACGTATCGGTGGTCGATGTCGACGGAGCCGTGGCCGCGCTCTCCTCGACCCTTGGCTCGGGTTCCGGTGTGTTCCGGCATGGCTTCCAGCTCAACAACATGCTCGGCGAGCTCGACGTCATCGGAGACGAGCCCCAGGATCCGGGAACACGGCTCCCAAGCATGATGACCCCGACGATCGCCCTGGTGGACAACGTTCCTCGCCTCGTCGTCGGGAGCGCAGGTTCTGTCCGGCTCGCGGGCGCGATCATGCAGGTAACCGCGTCGGTCGTCGGGCGTGGTCTCCCTGTCGGCGAGGCGATCGAGCGCCCGCGGCTGCATGTCGACGGCCACATCGTCCATGTCGAGGGAGGTTGGGACGACAGGGTCGCGGACGGACTCGCCGAGGCAGGCTGGGAGGTCGTCCCCTGGGCGGCCAGGAACCTCTTCTTCGGTGGGACGAGCGCGGTTGCCTTGCTTCCCGGCGCACGTGTGGCCGCTGCTGGTGACCCGCGTCGCGGCGGACACGGCGCCGTCGTGTAGAGCCGTACGTCTCACTGAGTGAGCCTCGTTATGCTCCCGGGAGGCAACACGCCCTCCATCTCAAGCGCGGTGGTCAGCATCCTGCGCACCTCGTCCTCGTGTCGAGGATCCCAAAGGCCGTAGCCGCCCACGGTGCCGCCCGTCTCGCGGACGAGGGAGATCAGCTCGCCAATGGTGAGCTCAGAGGCCTCCAGCCCACCGTTATACGGCGCGGGATTCCAGGCTGTGGGCGGAAGAAGGTTAGGGAACGGCCGATCGGGCGGGGTTCTCCCTGTGCGGTGTCGACGTCCTCTGTTGTCCATGAAGAGATCAGAGCATGAGAGGTATGACGTCTGTGTGCCGACTTTGTGTCAACTTCGTGACGGCGATCGAAGATCGGTGATCGCGCCGCTACTGACCGGGCTTCCAGCTTGTCACCATCGCTCGCTGCGCGGTCGTCTGCGGGGACGGCATGAACGAGTCGAGCACGAGCCGGCGTAGCTCTTCGATGGTGCGGATCGCGTCACCCTGGTCGAGCTCATGACGGACGAGCCAGCAACCCACCACAGTTCCCGTTCTCCCGAGTCCGGCCCAGCAGTGGATATACACCCGCTCTCCAGCAGACCGTGCCGAGTCGATGTCGTCAAGGATCCGCATCATGTGTGGGATCGTCGTGGTTCCCATGTCCGTGATCGCGTGGGCGAGCCTCCGCCCTTCGCGAAGAAGCGGCTCGTATGGCTCGAGGAGATCGGCCGGGTGGGTGAGATCGACGAAGGTGGTGATCCGGTGGGCTTCGAACTGCGCGATCCTGCGCGCCGCCTCATCGGGGTCGGTAGCGCCGGGATACTCGCCGGCGACGACGCCGTCGGCGACGTTGTAGGAGTCGCGAATAGGCAGGCTCATGGGAACGCCTCAAGGCGTCTTGCTCGGCTTTGGGTGGTCACGTGAAGATCACGGGCATGACGGGTCCTTCGCGGTCGACGAAACGATGCCCGACGGGTGCGGCCACGGACGCCTGGTCCCTAACGGCGAGCTCCGGGAGGTGGCGCAGCTGCGCGCTTGCCTCGTGGATATCCGCCCGTCGCATCGGTGTGACGCTACACGGTGTCAGCTCGGCCGCTCGCGGCCGCGTACGACCTGCCAAGCAACCGACGACGAGAACCCTCGACGGGTGAGAAAGGCCGCCGCTTTCCGCCGGCCCGCGTCGTCAACACCGAACGAGCGTGACCCAAGCGCAGCCTTGGCGAGGACTGCCTCATCGGCTGAACCAAACGCCTCGTCAAGTGCGTCCTGGGCGAGGTCTCGGGCAATCAGACGCGCGGTCAGACCCTGCGCGGCGCGCCGACGGCCGTAGCCGCGGTCACGAAAGCCGCGGGCCAGCTGGCCCGCCAGCTCCACGTCGTCGAGGTAGCGGTACTCCGTTGCGAGCACGATCGTCTCGTCGATCACGTGCTCGGGGATCTCGCGCGCGGCAAGCTTCTTGCGGATCTCGGCGACCGACTGCGCGCGCGCAGCGAGGGAGCGGACAGCAAAGAGGCGGGCGCGGGTACGGCCGAGCGCCTCTTCCACCGCTGCCTGCGCGCCTTCCGAGAGATCGGTTCCTTCCCGGACTGGAAGGTCGGCGAGCTCGTCGGCGGTGACCTGGAGCCACGCCTGGTCGTCGAGGAGTAGTCGGATCGCGCGACCGGCACGACCGGTCGTGGGCGTCCGGTCGACCGTTACGATCGCCATCTCTTGATCGTAGGCCGACACACGCCAATCGGCTAGGCGGCCAACTTCGTGCCGAAGCGCACGAACTTGGGTCGTCCTTCTGGGGAAGTAGGATGGCCCTCCCGTGAGTGCTCCGTTCGTCCACCTGCACGTCCACTCCGAGTACTCGATCCTCGATGGGGCGTGTCGCATCCCCGCACTGGCCGAAAAGGCAGCGCGACTCGAGATGCCAGCGGTGTCGCTCACTGACCACGGATCGATGGCTGGAATGGTCGATCTCTTCAAGGCTGCTGGCGCGCAAGGGGTCAAGCCGATCATCGGATGCGAGGTGTACGTCGTCGACGATCGGATGAAGCACCACAAAGGTCATGCGCACCTCACGCTGCTGGCGTCCGACAACACCGGGTACGGCAACCTGATCAAGCTCTGCTCCCTCGGGTACCTCGAGGGCTACTACTACAAGCCGCGCGTCGACTGGGAGCTTCTTGAGCGTTACGCGCCAGGAATGATCGCTCTCTCAGGGTGTCTCTCAAGTCGTGTCTCACGTGCGATCTCCGAAGGGCGCGATCGTGACGCAGAGCAAGAGCTCGACCGACTCGAGCAGCTTTTCGGGCACGACAATGTCTATGTCGAGCTCCAGAACGCCGGTCTGGACATCCAGCAGCCGGTGTTCAATCAACTTCCGGCGCTCGCCGCAAAGCGCGGGCTCCCGCTTGTCGCAACGGGCGATGTGCACTATCTCGATGCGACCGATGCGTACGCCCACGAGGCGCTGCTCTGCATCCAGTCGGCCGACTCGCTGAAGAACCCGAACCACTGGAAGTTCGGAGCGAATGAGTTCTACTTCAAGACGCCGGCGGAGATGGCGCTCGATTTTCCTGGTCACGAGGACGCGATGCGACGCTCGCTCGAGGTCGCCGACCGGTGCAACGTCGAAATCGAGCTCGATCGCATCCTCCTGCCGAAGTTCCCCGTGCCGGACGGACGTGACGCGTCCGACTACCTCGTCGAGCTCTCCGAGGCAGGTCTGCTCAAGCGCTACGGGGCATCGACGCCCGAGCTCGAGGATCGGCTGAAGTTCGAGCTCAAGACGATCCACGAAATGGGCTTCGCCGACTACTTCCTTATCGTCGCTGACTTCATCGGGTTTGCGAAGCGGGATGGCGTCTCTGTGGGGCCGGGCCGCGGCTCGGCGGCAGGCTCGCTCGTGGCGTACTGCCTGGGCATCACCGACATCGATCCCCTGCGCTACGGGCTCCTCTTCGAGCGATTCCTCAATCCCGCGCGCAAGGACATGCCCGACATGGACATCGACTTCGCGGTCGAGGGTAGGGAACGCGTCATCAACTACGTCGCCGAGAAGTACGGCCGCGATCGCGTCGCGCAGATCATCACCTTCTCGACGATGGCCGCGCGGGCCGCGATTCGCGACGCCGGTCGCGTGCTCGAGATCCCGTACGGCGTCGTCGACCGCATCGCGAAGCTCGTCCCCGAAGGGCCAGGGCAGACCCTTGAGGTTGCCATGGCGAGTGGCGCCGAACTGCGCAAGGTTGTCGACGCCGATCCCGTGGCAAAGGAGATCATCGATCTCGCTCGCCCACTCGAAGGGCTGACACGCGCCGATTCGATCCACGCCGCCGGGGTTGTCATCGGCGCGCAGCCTCTGATCGAGGTCGTGCCCCTCCAGCAGAAAGGCCCCGACGCCGAGATCGTGACCCAGGTCTCGATGAAGAACGTCGAGGCGCTCGGGCTGCTCAAGGTCGACTTCCTCGGGCTGCGGAACCTCGACGTGATTGACAAGGCGGTCGCGCTGATCGGCGGGGGGCTCGATATCGGAACGCTCCCGCTCGACGATCGCAAGACCTACGAGATGCTCGCGCGAGCCGACTCGACCGGTGTCTTCCAGTTCGAGTCATCCGGGATGCGCGACGCCTTGCGCGCCGTAAAGCCCACCGTCTTTGAGGACATGATCGCGCTGGTCGCTCTCTATCGCCCGGGGCCGATGCAGTACATCCCGAGCTACGCAGCGCGGAAGAACGGTCGTGAGCAGGTGTCCTATATCGACCCACGTCTCAAGCCGATCACCGGAGATTCGTACGGGATCTGCATCTACCAGGAGCAGTACATGCAGATCGCGAAGCAGCTCGCGGGCTTCGAGCCTGCGGAGGCCGAGACGCTTAGACGCGCGATCGGCAAGAAGATCCACGAGCTGATGGCCTCCCTCAAGGGGAAGTTCCTGAACGGCTGCGCCGCCAACGACGTTCCTCCGAGCGTCGCCGACCAGCTGTGGAAGGACATGGAGTCGTCGCAGGACTACTCGTTCAACAAGGCGCATTCGGCCTGTTACGCGCTGATCGCCTATCGCACCGCCTGGCTGAAGGCGAACCATCCGTGCGAGTACATGGCGGCGCTGATCTCGAGCGTGATGAACACGAAGGACCGCGTGCCGATCTATGTCAACGCGTGTGACGAGATGGGTATCGAGGTACTGCCACCCGATGTCAACTCCTCTCAGGTCGACTTCGCCGTTGTCGAGGGGAAGATCCGCTTTGGTCTCAACGCGGTGAAGAACGTTGGGGAGGCGGCGGCCGCCAAGATCGTCGCGGCCCGCGATGACGGCGACCCCTTCACGTCAATCTGGGAGTTCACCGAGCGCGTCGATCCGCAGGTCGTCAACAAGCGCTCGCTCGAGTCGCTCGTGAAGTGCGGAGCGCTCGATTCGACGGGCGCTTCGCGGATGGGGATGCTCGCCGTGCTCGAGCAGGCGCTCGGACACGGGCAGAAGCTCGCTGCCGACCGGCTGATGGGACAGTCGTCGCTCTTCGATGGCGCCTTCGGTGAGACCGAGAGCGCCGTTACATCACATCATCCCGCGATCCCGCCCGGAGAGTTCGAGAAGAGCGAGCTCCTGCGGCTTGAGAAGGAGACCCTTGGGCTCTACGTCTCCGAGCATCCGCTCGCTGCTGTCCGCGACCAGCTTCGCCGCAAGACCGACGCAACGCTTGGCGAGCTCGAGCGTCGCCGAGACGGAGAGGTGGTCACCATCGGTGGAATCGTGTCGGGGGTCAAGCAGGTCACGACAAAGCGCGGCGACATCATGGTATTCCTCCAACTCGACGACCCGACTGGGTCGGCAGAGGTGGTTGTCTTTCATACCGCCTACAACCTCGCACCCGACCTTTGCACGACCGACCGCATCGTGATCGTCAAGGGCCGTGTCGATCACAAGCAGGCGGGTGAGACCAAGGTCATTGCGACCGAGCTGTCCGCATTCTCCGCGGTAGCCGAACGTCGCGAGGTGCGGTTCGCGCTCGATGCCCGACAGGCGCCGGCGGGTGTGATTCGCGAGCTCGCGCGGCTCGTCAAGGAGTACCCGGGTGAGTCGCCGGTGTTTCTTTCGCTCGACACCTCTGAGGGGCCGAAGACCTATGCTCTCGGCCCCGAGTTCAAGGTCAGGCCCGACTCCGATTTCCTCGCGGAGGCAAAGGCACTCCTGGGAGGGGCGTCCGTTGTGTAGGGCCGCCTGGCGTTTACCGCTGTTTCGGCGGCCTACGAGTTAGAGGACGCTGGCGCAGGCGGTCGTCTGTCGGGAGCCTTGGGCATGAACGGCGATCTGGGGCTTCGCTCAGTTGCCCACCGCTGGGTCGGGCATGAACTCGCGGACCTCTTGAGCACAGCGGCAGGCGGCTGCGATCTTCGCGGCCCACTCCAAGGCTGCCTCCCGAGAGGTCACGTCGATGACCGTGAACCCGCCGTTGAACTCCTTGGTCTGCGGGTACGTGCCAGCGGTGGTCGTACCGTCACCGGCCACCATGACGGGATCCACGTTCTCGGCCAACCCGCCGCCGAACACCCACACACCTGCGTCCATGGCCTCCTGGACCACCGCATGAGCAGCCTCTCCCACGGCGGGGAGCTCCTCAGCAGGGATGTGGTCCATCGCGCCGCTGGGGAACGAAATCAGGTACCGCGTCATCTCAGACTCCTTTCTCGGTGGCCTGCTCCGGCCGCATCTCAGCCTCGCCCGTACGCGGCAGAGTCTGACAAACCACCGAGACTCATCGCTGCTCCGGCCGATCCGGGTTCACCTCGTCATGCGTCATTCCCGAACGCTGGCCCATCCGAATACTCGTGTTGCGCACCATTTCTTGGGGTTTGCCGCAATTCCGTCGATGTCCGTATCGTTTCTGGTGCCGACAACTGGATCAAATCGACTGGAGAGGCTGCTGTGGCTTATCAAGTGGCGAGTGTCGACGACTTGCAGGAGATCGACTACCGGCAGGACACGCGTATGCGTCCGGTGCGTCACCACTTCGGGATCACCGCTTTCGGGACGAACGCTTGGACAGCTGCAAACGTGGGTGATCGGCTGATGCCCGAACACGAGGAGGACGAGGGTAGTGAAGAGCTCTACATCGTGCTTCGCGGCCGCGCTCGATTCGAGATAGACGGAAACACCGTTGACGCACCGCAGGGAACGCTGGTGTTCGTCCAGCCGTTGGTGAACCGCACCGCCTACGCGGAGGAGCCGCAAACAGTCGTGCTCGCGGTCGGCAGCACCGTCGGGAAGCCGTATGAGGCCGGTGGCTGGGAGGTCTGGGCCGAGTTCCATCCAGCCTACGAAGCCGGCGACTACGGCGGCGTGGTTGAACGGGGGCGGAGCTCCCTCGAAGCGAGCGGCTACGCGACACCGCTTTACAACCTTGCTTGTTGCGAGGCATTCACTGGTCAGACCGAGGAGGCGATCGAACATCTACGCGTTGCGTTCGAGCGGCGGCCCAGCCTTCGCGAGATCGCTATGGAAGACAGTGATCTCGATCCCCTCCGGAACGAGCGCGCGTTCATCCAACTCTTCGGCTAAAACGAGCGCGGCTGATGGAAGTCGCTTAGACCGCACACGGCTGACCACGTATAGCCAGTCGGCTCGCGCGCGGGTGGCATTCCGAAACACTGGCTCAGGCGAGCGAGCGCCGCTTCGGGTGGCTGTGATAGATACCGCGTGTGTCTGGATCAACCTCTGAGCACCGGCAGCTGACCGCAGCGACGCTTGTGACGACTTTGGGCCGACCCCGGGCTGAGGGTGAGGCTGCAGGCACCCCGGAAACGCTGCTGCGCATCAGCGTCGGTATCGAGGACATCGACGACCTCTGGTATGCCCTCGAACAGGCACTAGACCGATGACGAACCTCACACTCCCAGCGGTCGCCGACGCCTTCGCACGGGTTACCGCAGAAGCCTTCAGCCTTCCCGAGAGCGCGGTGCCCGCACCGGAGGGAGAGCGTCTGGTCGCGCTGATGAACGACTGGCTCGCGACACGGAACTGGCGGTTCGCCTACGTCAGAGACCCGCAGACGTTCGCCTGGCCCGGCAGCTGGATCGCCCTCGCAGCCGACGAACGATCGCCGACCAGTTGGCGTCCTGTGCTCATGTTCGGTGATCCCTCAGGGCCACTCCACGACCCGCTCGGCAGCGGGGAAGGACTCGAAATCATGCACGGCCTACTCCCCGTCCCGATGGACCGACGCGGATGGCGAACGGACTTCTCGATCGCCGATCGCACTCAGACGAACGTCGGGCAGGTCGTGGCGTTGATGACTGCACCGCGTGACGCCGCTGATGCGATCGCGCACCCGTCGGTCACTGCGCGTCCCGGCGGAATCGACGGCGACCGCTACCAGGACGGAACCGGAACCTTCTCGACCGTCCCTCGCCGCGTTGGCCAGGACATCACCTTGATCGAATCCGAAGCACTCGCCGAGCTCAAAGCGAGCGGGAGATCCATCGCCCCTGAGCAAGCTCGCCGCAACGTCGTTACCCGCGGCATCGACCTCGACGCCCTGATCGGCAAGCACTTCCGCATCGGCGAGGTTCGCTGCCTTGGTCAACGCCGCGCCGAACCATGCGCCCACCTCGAACGACTCACTCCGGGCACACTCCGTGGCCTTGTCCATCGAGGCGGCATCCGAGCTGACATCCTCGACGCAGGAACCATCAGCATTGGCGACGAGATCCACGAAGTGACCTAGCGCGCTCCACAGCCGAACGCTCTATCAGGCCGGCCCGCGGGGCGGGTGACATTCCCGGGCACTGGCGCAGGCGAGCCTGTTAGGTTCGGTGGCATGAAGGTTGGCGTGTTGAGCGGGCGATGCGCGTGCCGTGTCGTTGAGTTCGAGATCTCTGACGAGTTCGTCGAAGCGTACAACTGCCACTGCTCCCACTGCCGTGCGATGACGGGCTCTGCCTTCTTTCCCTGGGGCGAGATCGAGCCCGCGTCGCTGAGGCTAACGAAGGGGGCTGATTCGTTGCTTGTGCAAGGCGATGCGGACGGACACCACGCTGTGCGCTGCGAGGAGTGCTGCTCGCTTCTGTACTACTCGGGCTACGAAGGCAAGATCCGGATTCCGTATGGCACGCTGATCGACGAGCCGACGCTCAAGCCCACCGCGCACATGTTCGTAGGCTCGAAGGCTTCGTGGCACGAGATCCTCGACGATCTACCGCGGTACGAAGAATCTCCTTGGGCTTGACCCGCTGACTCCTTCTACACCGGCTCTGGTGACATTCCCTCACACTGGGGCATGCGGTTGCCGTTACCCACAGGCTCTCGACGAGCGCTTGCGGGGTCATCTGATTCTCTCGAGCTAGACTCGGCCGATGGCTGAGAAGCCGGAAGTTCCCGACCATTACAGCGCTCAGTACGGGCAGTTCGCAGCTGAGGTTCATGGGCAGGTTCGACGGGCGGCGTTTGGTGAGGACATCGGCCAGAACAGCTGGCTAACGGTCGACGAGCTCGAGCGGTTCGCAGCTTGGCTCGAGATTGGAAAGTCGAGCCGTCTCCTGGATGTCGCGTGTGGCTCCGGTGGGCCTACCTTGTACCTTGCGCGGCTGACGGGATGCGAGATCGTCGGCGTCGAACTGTACGCGGAGGCTGTCGCGAACGGGAACCGGATGGCTCTCGAGGCTGGGTTGGAGACGCAGGCGAGGTTTGTGCAGGCAGACGCCAGCCAACCGCTCCCGCTCGAGAGCAGCACCTTCGACGCGATTCTCTGCGTCGATGCGATCAACCATCTTCGCGACCGCCACCGGGTCCTGTCTGATTGGGCTCGCTTGCTCACTGCGGGTGGGCGGCTTCTCTTTACCGATCCGCTGACGGTGACGGGCGTGCTTGGCAGCGACGAGATCGCGACCCGGACGTCGATCGGGTACGGCCTGTTCGCACCGAAGGGTGAGAACGAACGGCTGCTCGCTGAGGTTGGCTTGAACGTGGTCACGGTTGAGGACACAACCGACAGCAAGGCGGAGGTAGCGCGTCGACGCTACGACGCTCGTGCGCAGCACGAGACGGCACTGAGACAGGTTGAAGGAGACGAGACGTTCGATGGCCGCCAGCGTTTCTTCGACGTCGCCTCCACGCTTGCCGACGAACGACGGCTCTCGAGGTATGTCTTCGTCGCAGCAAAGCCGACCTAGTTCTGCGCCTCCGCTATCCCGGTCATGTGACATTCCCAACCAACGGCGCAGACCAGCACGGCCGCTCGTCCGACCTGATCTGATGCAGCTATGCAGCTACGCGGAGTAGTGCTCGTCGAGGGCACGAGCGACCGCCGCGCCGTCGAGACGCTTGCGCGACGCCGCGGTCGCGACCTCCAGGCCGAGGGCATCGCCATCGTGTCGATGGGCGGCTACGGGAATCTCCCACGCCTCCTCGGGCAGTACCGCGACGTGCGACGCGCGGGGCTCTACGACGTCGGCGAGGAGCGACATTTCTTGCGCTCGTTGGGGTGTGACGACCGTGGCGAGCTCGAGCGCTTTGGGTTCTACGCCTGCACGCGCGACCTCGAGGACGAGCTGACGCGGGCGATTGGGCCGAAGGGAATGGAGCGCGTGCTCGCGGAGCAGGGCGAGCTGCACGCGTTCCGGACGTACCAGAGGCAGCCCGCGCACCGCGACCGGCCGCTCGAGGAACAGCTGCACGGCTTCATGTGGAACCGTAAGCAGAAGTACGCCGTCCTCTTGGTGGAGGCGCTCGATCTCGAGCGCGTCCCGCGGCCGCTCGACCGCGTCTTGACGCACCTCTAGCTCAGCGCACGTGGGGAGGCACGCGGTAGCTACTCGCGGGCAAGCGCGACGCCGCTGACCGCCCGAGATGCCATGATCCGCACCGCTGTAACCCCCTCCACACGGAACCTTCACCGAATCCCCTCACATGGATGATGCGTATCCCTTAGAAAGGGGGCATCCGATTGTGGTTCCGCGTCGAAATACAAGTACACACCAAAACGTTTGAACTAAAAGAGAGATGTCAACCACACACTTCACCCCTGTTCTTGAGCCCGAGATCGAGGCCGTCGAGCGGTGGCGCCTCTTTTCTCTCGAGCGTGCCGGATATGACGCCGAGTCGGCATCGGTTCTGGCTGCGTCCCACGAGGTCGACCTCCATCGGGCGGTTGAGCTTGTCGAGCGCGGTTGCCCAGTCGCAGTCGCGCTTCAGATCCTTCTGTAGGACGATTTGGTCGTCCTTTCCCTCGCGTCGCGGCACCGCGGCGCGAGGACTCGTGTGCTTGCGTTTGGTTGTAAGTTGACACTAACGTAAGCGATGACTTAATATCGCTCGCATGGAGGCAGCCATGCGAGCGATTGCGGAACCGCGGCGACGCGCAATTCTCCGTCTCGTGCGCGACGAGGAGCGTACGGCCGGAGACATTGCGTCGCATTTCGACGTCACACGCCCAGCTGTCTCCCAGCACCTGTCTGTCCTGAAGGAGGCCGGTCTCGTGAGCGAGCGGCGCAATGGGACGAAGCGGCTCTACCGCGCACGACCCGAAGGTCTCGTCGAGCTGAGAGCGTTTCTCGACGAGCTCTGGGGCGACCGGCTAGAGGCGCTCAAACGAGAAGCGGAACGAGAGGAGCGGAGGAAGCGTGACAAGCACAGCTGAAACTGCCGCGCTCCAGCGCGAGCTACAGATCGATGCCAGCCCGGAGACGGTCTGGGAGTTTCTCGTCGATCCGGAGAAGTCCGTGCGCTGGATGGGCATGAACGCGACGTTCGATGCGCGGCCTGGGGGAGAGTATCGCTGCAGTGTCATCCCGGGTCATACTGCGAGCGGGGCGTTCGTCGAGCTCGAACCACCGCGGCGCCTGGTCTTTACGTGGGGGTGGGAGCCCGGTGAGGATGGCGCAAAGGCGGTGCCGCCTGGTTCATCCGTGATCGAAATTGAGCTTGAGCCCGAGGGCGAGGGTACCCGGCTCCGGTTTACGCATCGAGACTTCCCGAACGCCGAAGCGGCCAAGGGTCATGAGGCCGGATGGGATCACTATCTCGCCCGGCTCGTAACGGCGGCCGCCGGCGGTGACCCGGGCGCCGACCCGTGGCTGAGCGGAGAGATGTAGCCAACACCAACGAGCGAGGAGCATGACGTGGCGAACCCTGTAGTTCACTTCGAAGTCCTTGGGAAGGATCGCGAGAAGCTCGCGGGCTTCTACAAGGAGCTGTTCGGCTGGAAGACCCAGGACCACCTCGACATGGGGTACTCGATCGTCGAGAAGGAAGAAGGCGGTATCGGCGGCGGCATAGGGGAGAGCAAGGACGGAGCGAGTCACGTGACGTTCTACGTTGCGACCGAGGATCCGCAGGCCACGCTCGACAAGGCAGTGAGTCTCGGCGGCACCGTGGTCATGCCGCTAACGGAACTCCCCATGGTGACGCTCGCGCTCTTCACCGATCCGGAAGGACACACGATCGGCATCATCAAAGCAGGCGAATAGGGTCCAGAGTCCACAGCCCAGTCCAGACTTCAGTCTGCACTGGGGGGAGTGGCGGTTCGTCGCGTCTTGGTGCGGTTGGCTGTGCGCTTCCTTCAGCGCAGACTGAAGTCTGGGCTGGCGCTGGGGTGGGCTGGTGGGTACTGGGCTTCGAGCGTGTACCTACAATGCGCCGCGCATGTCGATCCTTGCTTCGATCCCGTCGCCATCGACGGGAGCACTCGACCTCGGGCCGTTCACGATTCATCTGTACGGGCTGACGCTGCTGGCCGCGATTGGCGTCGGGGTGTTCGTCACCGGTCGCCGCTGGGTCACGCAGGGTGGCGACTGGGATCTCATCTTCCGCTGCACCGTCTGGGGAGTCGCCGCCGGAATCGTCGGGGCGCGGGGTTACCACCTGCTTACGAGCTGGGGAGAAGTGCCTGATGGCTGGACGGGGCCGTTCGCGATCTGGAAGGGCGGCCTCGGTGTCTGGGGCGGGATCGCCGCAGGCTGCATCACCGGCGCGCTCGTCGCGCGGCGCTCGGGCGCGAACGTCTCGCTCCTCGCCGACTGTCTCGCACCCGGCCTCCTGCTCGCGCAGGCGGTCGGTCGCCTCGGTAACTGGTGGAACCAGGAACTCTACGGTAGGCCAACCGACCTTCCCTGGGGGCTTGAGATCGACCCCGGCAACCGACCGCTTGCCTACTTGGATAGCGCGACGTTTCATCCCACGTTCCTCTACGAGCTGCTCTGGAATCTCCTCGCCGCCGCGATCCTGATCTTCGTGATCGAGCGACGCGTGAAGCCAAGGCCGCCAGGTCTCTTCGCCGCCTACGTTGCGCTCTACTGCTTCGGTCGGTTCTGGATCGAGTTGCTCCGTATCGACGAGGCGAATGAGCTGCTCGGGATGCGCATCAACGCCTGGGTGTCGCTGATCGGGATCGTCTCTGGAGCCGTCGCGTACGTCCTCATTCAGCGTCGCGGTCGGGTGCCGAAACCGCCAGCGATCAGGAAAGTGGCGAAGCCGACGAAGCAGCCAAAGATGACCGTACCGCGCAAGTCGCGCGGCTGATCGCGTCCGACACTGAGGCTAGGGTCAGTGTGATGGCGACCTCCGTGCGCGAGCTGGAGCTGGACCTCGACGCCTTCGAGGGGCCGTTCGATCTCCTTCTGACCCTCATTCTCAAGGATCAGCTTGCGCCAGCAGATATCGACATCGCCTCAATCGTGGTCGCGTTTGTCGCTCACCTCGCCGAGCGCGACGAGCTTGATCTCGACGCCTGCGGCGAGTTCCTCGTGCTCATCGCAGCGCTGCTTGAGATCAAGGCGCGACATCTGTTCCCTGACGAGGAGGCAGAGCTCTCCGACCTCGAGCCGGAGGAAGCAGCAGAGGAGCTCGCGAGGAGGCTGGCCGAGTACCGGCGCATGAAGGAGGCGGCCGGATGGCTACGGGAACGGCTTCTCGATGAGCGCGAGCGCTTCTTCCGGCTTGGCCCTGCGCCGCTCGCCCCGCGGCCCGAGCGGCGGCTCGCCGACCAGGATCCGGAGCAGCTCGCCGCGGTGCTGAGAGGGTTGGCCGTCGAACCGCCGAAGGTGTCGCTCTCGCACATGGCGCTTCGCTTCCCGCCCGTCTCGCAGTTCATCGAGCGCTTCCGCGCTCTGCTTCGGCGCCGCCGCACCCTCGATTTCGACACCGAGGTCGCCGAGCTCACGCGCGTCGAACAGGCCGTTGCCTTCCTCGCGCTTCTTGAGCTGCGGAAGGAGGGCGAGGTGCTGATCTCGCAGGCGGCCCCGTTCGCCCCGATCCGCATCTCGCGCGTTGCCACGCGCGGCGCGTTGCCTGCGGCCGACCTTCACAGCCTTCCCGACGACGAAAGGACGCCGACGTGGACCGCCCGCTCCGCCTGATCTCCGCCGTTGCTGACAACCCAATCGACGCGCTCGCGAGGACGATCGAAGCGTTGCTCGTGGTTGCCTCTCAACCGCTCGCCGTCTCTGAGTTGATCGAAGCCACAGAGGATCATGAGGAGAGGATCGAGACGGCACTGGGGCTACTCGGTGAGCGCTACCGCGAAGGGCGCAGCGGCATCGTTCTCGAGCACGTTGCGGGTGGGTACGCGTTTCGCGCATCGCGCGAGGCGGCTTCGGCGTGCGGGCGGCTGTTTGAGCGTCCGGTCGAGCGTGGGCTTTCCCAGGCGGCGCTCGAGACGCTTGCGATCATCTCCTATCTTGGCCCGGTCTCTCGTCCCGAGATCGCACGGATCCGTGGCGTCGCCGCCGACTCGACCGTGGCAGCCCTTGTCGAACGAGGGCTCATCGCTGAGGCAGGGCGGGAGAACACACCTGGTGGGGCTGTGCGCTACAAGGTGACGCCGCTCTTCGAGCGCGTCTTCGGGCTCGAGTCACTCGCTGCGCTGCCGAGGCTCGATGACCTCGGAGCCGGGCCGGACGACATTCGCGAGCGGCTCATCGCCGTCGCCGAGGCGCGCGCGTCGTAGATTCTCAGATGCCTTCTCAGTCTGGGAGGTAGGCCGGTGCGATGGCGCGTCGTCGACGCGGTCGTCCTAGACGACCGCCTCGGTCGCGTGCGTGACCGGATCGTCAAGCACACGGAGAGCCTTGACGCAGTTACGACCGCCTTCCTTGGCAGCGTAGAGCGCGCGGTCGGCGCCGCGCAGAAGCGTCTCTGGATCCTCGCCGTCGGTGGGAAAGACGGCGATGCCGAAACTCGCCGACGGACTCTGTCCGACTCCCGAGATGCGCAGCGCAGCGACCCCGGCGCGGAGCTTCTCGCACAAGAGCAGGGCGCCATCGAGCTCGGTGTCGGGAAGGATCACGAGGAACTCCTCGCCGCCGAAGCGCGCTACGAAGTCGCTCGCCCTGACCGAAGCGCTGACGGTGTCTGCGACTGCCGCTAGCAACTGGTCGCCCTTGTCGTGGCCGTAAACATCGTTGACCTGCTTGAAATGGTCGAGATCGAAGCTGACGACGGCGCAGGGAGTTGCCGTCCGGCTGGCCATGGCAAGTGAGCGGCCGAGCGTCTCCTCCGCCGACCGGCGGTTCGCGAGCCCGGTGAGCGCGTCGGTGGCGGCTCGGGTCTCGGCCAGCTTGAGATTCCGCATGCTTGCCAGCACGGGGGCGGCGTAGCCGACGGCGACGGAAAGTCGCCGCTGGCCCCCTTGGTCAAGCGGCGTAGGCGTCTGCACGAGCACCGAGCCAATGACCTCGCCGCCGACGAGCGATGGAACACACGTCACCGAGCCCTCGAGAGCTCCGCACAGCTCGCAGGCAAGCAGTGGAGAGCTTCCCGCCGCGCGACTGTTTGGTTGACCGAAGCGAACCGCGAGACAGTCGTCCGGCTCGGCCTCGGGCATGATCTCAGCCAGCGGCGAATCGGCGCGCAGAGCGGTGACAGCCTCGAGGCGGTTACGGGAATTGTTGCGGTTGAGAACCGTCGCCGAGCTCTCGTCGAGCGACCGCTCGAGCTGACGCTTCAGCATGCGCTGCGCCTCGCGCTCGGAGCGCGCACCCTGCAGGGCGCGAGCAAACTCCTCTTGCTCGCCGCGGTGTCGGCGGTCTTCGTGCAGCAGCCGCCGCTCTCCGGCGACGCGCGCCGTGTACCGCCGCCAGGCGCGGGCGGCGGCGAGCCCTGCGGCGGCCGCGGCGAGTAACGCAATCGCGAAGCTGAACAGAACCATTGTGCGGCGTTGGACACGACCGGACGCGTCGCGTGAGCTGCGGATGACCGCCTGGAGTGACGCATTCTGCTCGACGAAGCGCTCGACCAGCGCCGCGCGCGCGGCGGCACCGGCACGCTCCTCGGTTCCCGGAAGGAGAAGCGCCCGTGCGGTGGCGGAGCGCCAGCGGCGCCCCATGTCGGCCAACGCAAGCAGCGCGACGCGCTCCCGGGAGCCCTTCGGGGCGGCCGCGAGCCCATCTACCAGCGCGAGATCAAAGCCCTCGCTGAGGCGGTCGAAACGGACTGCCGCTGACGGCCCTTCGGCCACGATCGCCTGGCGCAGCAGCTGGGTCTCCATCGCGGCGCTCGCCTGAAGCAGCCTCTGATCACTTTCGCCTGGGCTGGTGAGGACGATGATTACTGCAGCAGCGATGACACTCGCTGCGACCGGAAGGACAAGGAGCGCACGTCGGGGGGTCATGGTGATCGGCCCGCGCCTTACGCCGTGATGAGCTCGGCGACGGTGTTGGGCCTGAAGCCAGGAACGGCATGATCTCCGACGATGACCGTAGGAGTAACCATCACGCCGAGCGCGACGAGCTCGTCGCGGTACGCAGGATCCTCACTCGTGTTTCGCTCCTCGAACGCGTGTCCGTGCTCGTCGAACAGTGCGCGGTACCGCGCACACAGAGGACAGCCTGTGGTCGAGTAGAGGACGATGGACTTGGGCATAAGATCCGGGCTCTCCTGGTTACGCGGTGAGGATGGGGACGACCTCGGCGGTCTTGTGGTGAGAAGCGCCACCCGGTGAGGATGCCCAGCTGCCGTGGCGCGCCAGCCAACGCCCGGCGTCCAACGCGGCCATGCACCCTGAGCCGGCGGCGGTGACCACTTGTCGGTAAACGCGATCGTGAACGTCGCCTGCGGCGAAGACGCCTGGAACGCTCGTGGCCGTGGCCGCGGTCGCGTCCGGCTTCAAGGTCAGGTACCCATGGCTGTCATGATCGAGGAAGGGTTGGAAGAGCTCGGTCGCCGGCTGGTGGCCGATCGACACGAAGACTCCGTCGAAGGGCTCCACGTGGTTAACCCCGGTGTGCTCCTCGCAGAGACGCACCCCGGTGACACGCCCGGCCTCGGCGCCGAGGATCTCCTGGATCGTAAAGGGTTGGAGGAAGGAGATGTTCGGGTGCGCTCGCGCATGCTCGACCATGATCTCGCTGGCCCTGAAGCTGTCCCGACGATGGATCACGACCACCTCGCGGGCGATCTTGGACAGTGCCATGGCTTGATCCATCGCCGAGTCGCCGCCACCGATCACGGCGACACGCTTGTCCTCGAAGAACGCTCCGTCGCACGCCGCACAGTAGGCAACCCCACGGCCGTCGAGCTCGTCCTCCGAGGCCAAGCCAAGTCGCTTGGACGTCGCGCCCGTGGCGATGATGATCGCGTCGGCCTCGACCTCGGCGCCGTGCCAGCTCAGCCGAAACGGCCACGTCGAGAGATCGATCTCGGTGACGTCTTTGGCGATCAGCTGCGTACCGAAGCGTTCGGCCTGCTCCCGCAGCCCGAGCATCAGCTCAGGTCCGTCGACTCCCTGGGCGAACCCGGGGTAGTTCTCGACCATGCCGGTGGTCATGATCAGCCCACCCGCCGTGTACCCCTCAACACAGACGGGACTCAGCTTGGCGCGCGCGGCGTACATCGCCGCGGTGTACCCGGCTGGTCCACCACCGACGATCACGAGTGCGTGGCGTTCGACCGTCATGCCGCCGCGGGTAGCGTGGCCTGGCCAGGCTCCCAGTCGGCGGGGACGCGCTCGCCGAGGGACAGAGCCCGAAGGACGCGCAAAGGCTCGCTGACGCTGCGCCCGACGTCGTCATCGTGGATGACTTCGTAGCGGATCACACCCTCGGGATCGATGATGAAGAGCGCCCGGCGAGCAACGCCCTGCTCCTCGATGAGGACTCCGTAGTCGCGGGCGACCTGCTGTGTCGTATCCGCGGCAAGCGGAAAGTCCAGACGGCCGAGCGCGAACTCGAGCCATGCTTGGTGGCAATGCACGCTGTCGGTGCTGACCGCGATCAGATCGGCGCCTGCCTCGGCGAAGTCGCTGGTGGCCGCGCTGAACGCCAGCATCTCGGTTGGACAGACGAACGTGAAGTCGGCCGGGTAGAACAGAAGCACTAGCCAACGGCCGCGATGGTCGTCGAGCGAGACCGGCTCATCGAGGCGGTCGAGGTTCTTGGTGCTCTTGAGTGTGAAGCCGGGTGCGGGAGTTCCGATGAGAGTCATGACTCTGGTCATCGGCCGAGAAGCAACCAGATTGAGGGCGGCGCGAGTGCGCTTCAGATCACGTGGATACGCCTGTTCCGCAGACGAGCGCGGCTCGGTGAAACTCTAAAAGATGAGTGCCTCTTAGACGATCTGCCAGGCCCCGCCGCGGAGGAGTGGTACGGCAGCGCCATCGGCGGTGATCCCGTCGATATCGAGGTCGGGTGAGCCGATCATGAAGTCGACGTGGATCCGGCTGTGGTTGATGAGTGCTTTGTCCTCGACGCTCTCGACTCCGAGGTCGTAGGCGCTTCCGAGCGCGATGTGGCTTGCAGAGTTCTCGTCGATCAGCGTGTCGCAGAAGACGGTGCCAAGCGGACCGATGCGGCCTTCGCCATCGACGAGCGCGAGCTCGCCGAGACGAGAGGCTCCCTCGTCCGAGGCGGCGATGCTGCGGAGCGTATCGGCGCCACTATCCGCGTCGAACCGAACCGCCTTCCCACCGCTGAACTCGACCCGGATCCCGTCCATCATCGACCCGTACACCTCGAGCGGGCGGGTCGCGGTGACGTGACCGTCGACCCTGAGCGGGTCAGGGGTGGTGAACATCTCCTCCGAGGGAATGTTCGGGAAGTGGCGGAGGCCGTCGACGGTGACGAAGTCCGCCGCGTGCCAGACAGACGACCCGAAGAGCCCAACTGTGAGATCAGTGCCAGGCCCGTGAAGCCTGATGGCGTCGAAGCGCCGCTCGGTGAGACGCGCGGCGATGAGCTCGAGCGTCTGCGCCCGATCGCGCCAGGCCTGCGCGGGGTCGGGCTCGTCGAGCCGGCAGATGTGCGCCATCGCGTCCCAGAGTGCGTCGAAGGCCTCCTCTTCGGTGAGACCGGGATACACGAGCTTTGCCCAACCGACGGTAGGCGCCGGCGCCACGCACCAGTTCGTCGTCATCCGGTTGACGACCTCGCCCGAGTTCGGGAGATAGGGCAACAGGTCGCGGCCGGTTCGGGCCGGGTCGACACCGTCGAGCGCCTCCGGGGAGGACGGACCGTTGAGAGCAATGCGCGCTGCATGCTCATCCGAGAACCACTCCAGCCGGTCGACCATCCACGGGGGAACGAACTCCAGCGTCTCATCGGCGGCGTGAACGAGACGCTCGCGCTTCACCCACGGGTCGGTTACGAGGACGTCCACCCATTTGGCGCCATGCTCATACGCAGCGCGCGCGACTTCACGCGTCAACGCCTCCTTCCCGGAGTACGTCGTGATCGCCACTATCTGACCGGGCTGGACGTTGGCGCCGAACCCAACGATCAGGTCGGCGAGGCGGCGGTTGAGATCGGAGTAGTCGCGCATCGCCGGAGCATAGAGGCATCGCCGCCCAGAAACCGACAACGGCAGCGACAATGGGCGTGATGAGACTCAACGCCTATCTCGCCCGCGCTGGCGTTGCGTCGCGTCGTGCCTCCGACGAGCTCATCAAGGCAGGGCGCGTCGTCGTCAATGGAAAGCCCGGTGCGCTCAATACCGTCGTTGCGTCGGGCGATCGAGTCGAGGTCGATGGGCAGTCGGTAGCCAGCCAGGAGCTGCGGTACGTCTTGCTCCACAAGCCGCGCTACGTGGTGGCTACTGCGTCAGATCCCGAAAAGCGGCCGACGGTCGTCGATCTGGTTGGTGGTGACACGAGGGTCATGCCAGTTGGGCGTCTTGACTTCACTACGACGGGCCTTCTGCTCCTGATGAACGACGGGCCGCTCGCTCATCGACTTGCGCATCCGAGCTTTGAGGTTGAGAAGACGTACATCGTGGACGTCGAGGGCTCTCCTTCGGCCAGCGTCATCCGCGCGCTCGCCCGTGGGGTCGTCCTCGAAGACGGGAAGACGGCTCCGGCGAAGGTCGAACGTGTTGGTCTCACGCGCCTGAGGATCGTTCTCCACGAGGGGAGAAACCGGCAGATCCGGCGCATGTGCGACGCAGTCGGGCATCCCGCGACGAGCCTCCATCGTTCCGGCTACGCGGGGCTTGAGCTCGGCAGCCTGAAGCCGGGCGCCTGGCGCAATCTCACGCGTGACGAGATTGCGGCGCTCCGGGTGTTGACGGGCATCGCGTAGGCCGCGGCGCGGGCCTACGGCGTGAGGCGCACGAAACCCATGCGCTCGTACATCGAGGCGAGCGTCGGCGCTGCCGCGGTCGCAGCCTTGTCGGCACCGAGCTTGAGTGACGCGAGTAGCCCGGGCTCGTCCGCTCGAAGCGCTTCGTAGCGTTCGCGAATCGGCGTCAACAGGTCGACGACGGCTTCGCCGACGTCGGTCTTCAGCTGGCCGTACCCAGCGCCCTCGTAGCTCTGCTCGACCTCGTCTGGCGTCCGGTCGGTCGCGACCGAGAGGATGTCGATCAGGTTGGAGATCCCGGGCTTGTCGAGTGCGCGGCGGATCTCACGCTCCGAGTCGGTCACTGCGGTCTTGAACTTCTTGCGGATGACGTCCGGTGGGTCGAGGAGCCGCACCGTTCCCTGCTCCGTTCCACCCGTGGTCGACATCTTTCGTGTGGGCTCCTGGAGATCCATGATCCGTGCGCCGACCTCGGGGTAGACCCCCTCGGGGAGGACGAACGTCTGTCCAAAGCGGCTGTTGAATCGCCCGGCGATATCGCGGGCGAGTTCGAGGTGCTGTCGCTGGTCGTCGCCGATGGGAACCTGATTGGTCTGATAGAGAAGAATGTCGCCCGCCATCAGGATCGGATAGGTGAAGAGGCCAGCCGCAATAAAATCGCGCTGCTCACCCTTGTCCTTGAACTGCGTCATGCGGCCCAACTGGCCGTAGCTTGTGACGGCAGACAGCAGCCACGCTGCCTCCGCGTGCGCAACGACATGACTCTGCGCGAACACGGCTGAACGCTCCGGATCGAGCCCGGTGGCAAACAGCATTGCGGTCAGGTCGAGGGTCTGCTCGCGGAGCTCTCGGGGATCGTGCTCGACCGTGATCGAGTGCAGGTCGACAATGCAGAAGAACGCCTCGCCGAGTTCCTGCGTGCGTGCGTACTGACGAAAGCCGCCGATGAGGTTGCCGAGGTGCTTGGCACCCGTGGGTTGGATTCCGGAGAAGATTCGCACTCCGTCCGTTCTAGCCGTTTTGACGAGAGGCGTCAAAACACTGCCATCTAGACTTGTGTGATGGCCACGACTGAATCGACCTGGACGCCTGGCTCATGGCGGGCGCTGCCGACGCTACAGCAGCCGGGCTGGCCCGACCCAGCCGCGCTTGAGGCGGCTCGGACGCGCCTCGGACAGCTGCCGCCGCTCGTGTTCGCTGGCGAGGCCCGCGCTCTGCGTCGTGCACTAGGAGAGGCGGCGGAGGGGCGAGCCCTCGTCCTGCAGGCCGGCGACTGCGCCGAGTCGTTCCGTGACGTTTCGGCGATCGCCATTCGCGAGCGCCTCAAGGTTCTCCTTCAGATGTCTGCGGTCCTTACCTATGGCGCGACCTTGCCGGTGGTGAAGATCGGGCGCATCGCTGGCCAGTTCGCGAAGCCACGTTCGTCTGACACCGAGTTCGTCGATGGTGTCGAGCTGCCCTCCTTTCGCGGGCATGCGGTGCACGCGGACGAGGCCACCCTCGCAGCGCGGCAGCCCGATCCCGACCGACTTATCCAGGCGTACTACCAGGCCGTCTCGACGCTCAACCTCCTGCGCGCCTTCACGAAGGGCGGTTTCGCCGACCTGACCCAGGTACACACGTGGAACCAGGAGTTCGTTGCGTCATCGCTCGCGGGCCAGCGCTATGAGGTGATCGCGAATGAGATCGGACGTGCTCTGCGCTTCATGCAGGCGATCGGGATCGATCTCGGTGACGAGCGCTCGATCCATGAGGTCGACATCTGGACCTGTCACGAGGCGCTGTTGCTCGACTACGAAGAGCCGCTCGTGCGCAAGGACTCGACCACGGGCGACTGGTACGCGTGCTCGGCTCACTTCCTGTGGGTCGGTGAGCGGACACGTCAGCTCGACGGCGCCCACGTGGAGTTTCTCTCGGGGGTGCACAACCCGATCGGTTGCAAGGTCGGCCCGGAGGCAACGCCTGATGAGGTCGTGGCACTTGTCGAACGGTTGAATCCCGACCGGATTCCCGGAAGGCTCACGCTCATTGCGCGGCTTGGCGCCGACCGGGTAACGGAGCTTCTCCCACCCCTCTTGCGGGCCGTCCGCGAGACCGGAGTGCCTGTCCTTTGGATCTGCGATCCGATGCACGCCAACGGGTTCCTGTCGTCATCCGGACACAAGACTCGGCGCTTCGATGACATTCTGCGGGAGATAGAGGGGTTCTTCTCGGCCCATCGAGAGGTCGGGACATGGCCAGGCGGCGTGCACCTTGAGATCACAGGCGAGGACGTGACCGAGTGTCTTGGCGGCTCGCACGATGTCAGCGAGGCTCAGCTGGAGCATCGATACGAGACCCTTTGTGATCCCCGCCTCAACGTCCGTCAGTCGCTCGATCTTGCGTTCCGCGTTGCCGAGCTCATGCGAGGCTCTTGACGGCTTCGGCCGGCAAGAACCGCAAGACAGGACGGGTGGTTGAGGCGTGATTCGGCGGCTGTGCGTGATCGGGACAGGGCTCATTGGAGCGTCGGCGGCGCTTGCCGCGCGTCGTGCCGGTGTCGAAACCGTGAGTGGCTGGGACCCTGATTCCGAGGCGCTCACCATCGCAGCCGACAACGGCGCGGTGACGGCTAAAGCCAGCCTCGCCGAGGCGCTCATCGACGCGGAGCTTGCCATCATCGCCGCGCCTGTGGCCGAGCTACCGGAGCTTGTCCGCGTCGTCCTTGAGAACGCGCCTGCCGACTGCGCCGTCACCGATGTCGGCTCGACCAAGGGCTCGATAGTCGCTGCCGCGGGCGGTGACGGCCGCTTCGTCGGTGGGCATCCGATCTGCGGTGCGGAGACGCGTGGGCCGGGTCGCGCCACGGCTGAGCTCTTTGACGGAGCCACCTGGTTCCTCTCTCCGGTCGCGTCGACCCCACCCGAACGGTTCCGGCTGCTTCACGCCTTCGTCGCCGCTCTCGGTGCGCGCCCCGTGGCAATTGACCCCGGCGCGCACGACCGCCTCGTTGCGGTGACGAGCCACCTCCCTCACGCTCTTTCGAATGCGCTCATCAACCAGGCGGGCGAGGCGCGGATCGATGGCCACGATCCGCTTCAGGCGGCTGGTGGCTCATTGCGTGACATGACGCGGATCGCGGGTGCGAACCCGCGCATCTGGGTGGACATCTTTCTCGACAACAAGGAGGCCGTCCTCGCCGCGCTCGGAGAGCACAGACGCCGTGTCGAGCAGTTCGAGGCCGCATTGCATGAGGGTGATGCAGGGTCGATCGCCCGCTGGATCGGTGAGGCCGCCGGCAACCGGCGTCGCATGCTCGCGACGGCTTTCGACGATCCCGGTGCGCTCCAACGGCTGCGAGTGCACATCCCCGACCGGCCGGGTGTGCTCGCCGGCATCTTCCAGGCGCTTGGCGCAGACCGGATCAACGTCGCCGACTTCGAGTTCGAGCACCTCTCGCACGACCGAGGCGGAACGCTCACAATCCTCGTGGCAGGCGAAGAAGAGGCGCAGAGAACCGCCGATCTGCTTGAGGCCCAAGGGTATGGCGTGGTAGTCGCGCCGGTGATTGACCAATGAGCCACTCCGTAGCGGACGCCGTCGTCATCGAGCCTGTCGCGCATCTCTTTGGACATCTCGAGGTCCCCGGCGACAAGTCGATCTCCCACCGCTCCGTGTTGATTGGAGCGATCTGCGACGGCGAGACCCACATCACCGGCTTCGGTCGCTCTGAAGACACCGAGGCAACGATCGCAGCGGTTCGCGCCTGTGGAGTGGAGGTGTACGAGCACGGCCACGATACGTTGCGCGTCTTCGGTGTCGGTCTCCGCGGGCTCAAGCAGCCATCGGGGCCTATCGACTGTCGCAACGCGGGAACCCTCGTCCGTCTCTTCGCCGGGATCCTTGCTGGACAGGAGAACAAGGAGTTCGAGCTTGCGGGCGACGCGTCATTGAGCTCGCGGCCGATGGGTCGCGTTGCCGAGCCGCTCGCCTTGATGGGAGCGGGGATCGAGACTGCGGAGGGTCGACTACCGCTTCAGATTCAGGGTCGGCCTCTCACCGCGATCAGCTACGTCCTCCCGGTGGCGAGCGCCCAGATCAAGTCTGCGATCCTTCTGGCGGGCCTGTATGCGACTGGCGATGAGACCACAGTTGTCGAGCCAGCGCCAACGCGCGATCACACCGAGCGCATGCTTGAGGCTGCTGGCGCGACCGTGGTGCGCTTCGAATCGAGCGTCTCGGTCGAACCGGTCGAGCGGCTGTCGCTCGGCGAGGTCGAGATTCCAGGCGATTTCTCGTCGGCGGCTCCATTCATCGTCGCGGCGACGCTCATTCCGGGGTCAGAGATTCATCTCCATGGCATCAACCTCAACCCCCGTCGCACGGGTCTGCTGGACATCCTGCGGCGGATGGGCGCGAACATCAACGTCTACAACAAGCGCGAGATCGGCGGCGAGCCCGGTGGCGATCTTGAGATCCATTCGGCACCGCTCGTGGGTACAACGGTTGAGAGGGCAGAGGTGCCAATCACGATCGACGAGCTGCCGCTCTTTGCGCTCGCTGCTGCTTACGCACGTGGCCCGAGCATCCTTCGCGACGCCGCCGAGCTACGGGCAAAGGAGACCGACCGGATCGAGGCGACCGTCGATGCTCTCAAGGCCCTCGGGGCGCGGGTCCGCGGCACCAAGGACGGCTTCGTCGTGACGGGTGTCCCAACCCGGCTTCGTGGCGGTCGCATCGAGAGCCGGGGCGACCATCGGATCGCCATGCTCGGCGCGATCGCCGGCCTTGCTTCGGCCGACGGAGTCAGGGTCGAGGGTGCATCGGCGGTGTCGGTGAGCTTCCCTGGCTTCTTCGAGATGCTCGAGACGCTGCGCGTCGAGTCGGACGCTTTGCTCGTCGAGGACGAGCGTCGATGATCATTGCGATCGACGGTCCCGCAGGGGCGGGGAAGAGCAGCGTTGCGCGTGCCGTCGCGGAGCGTCTTGGCTTTCGCTATCTCGACACAGGTGCGATGTATCGGGCGCTCACCTGGCTCGCGCTGCACGAAGGAGTCCCACTCGACGACACCCAGGGTCTCGCGCGACTCGCCGTGAGCCAGCCCGTCACGTTCGACGGCGACGGTGCCGTCGATATTGGTGGCAACGATGTGACTGCGGCGATCCGTCAGCCCGAGATCGACGCAGCCGTCCCCGTCGTCGCCCGCCACGAGGAGGTGCGTGCTGTGATGCGCGAGCGCCAACGCGAGCTCGGCCGCCTGGGTGACGTCGTGATCGAGGGGCGCGACATCGGTGTGGTCGTCGTCCCTGGTGCGCGTCTGAAGATCTGGCTGACCGCTGAGCCGGAGGTACGCGCGCAGCGGCGTCACGCCGAGCGAGACGGAATCCCCGCGACCGTGCTGGCCGACGAGCTACGGCGGCGTGACGAGCGCGATGCGGTCAACACCCATCGTGCCTCCGATGCAGTTGATGTCGACACGACCGAGCTCACCCTCGATGAGGTCGTCGCCCTGATCGGCGACCTCGTGGAGGAGCGGCGATGAACGTCGTCGATGTGACCTGGAAGCTCGGCCGCGTCACGGTTCACCCCCTCATCAAGACGTTCGCGCGGGTGAAGGTGTACGGCAAGGAGAACGTCCCGGTCGAGGGAGGCTGCGTCCTTGCGTGCAATCACTTCTCATGGGTCGATCCGCCTGTGCTGGCGATCGGCTCGCCGCGCAACGTCTACTTCATGGCCAAGATCGAGGCCCATCGTGTCCCCGGGCTCGGGAGCGCCATTCGTGCTTTCGGGACGTTTCCTGTGCACCGAGGCGAGTCCGATCGCGAGGCGGTGCGCACGATGCGGCGGGTGGTTTCGGAAGGGAAGGCACTCGGGCTTTTCGTCGAAGGCACCCGGCAGTTGAGCGGCGTTCCGGGCGAGGTTCAGCCAGGCGCAGCGATGGTCGCAATCCAGGAGGGCGTCCCCATCATTCCCGCCGCGATCCACGGTTCGCAGACCTGGAGGTTTGGCAACTTCCACCCGGTCTCGATCGCGTGGGGCGAGCCGATGATGTTCGACGGCCTGCCAAAGGGCGGGAAGGGATACAAGGAGGCGTCGTTGATCCTCCAGACCGAGATTCGACGTTTGTTCGACGGGTTGGTCGAGCTGCATGCACGAGGTCGCAGGGTGCCTTCGCCTGAGGCGAAGTCACCTAGAAAGACTCAACCGTGAGAAAGCGGCGTTCTTCCAAAGGCAGTGTCGCCTCGGGCGACAATGCCCCCCCGGTCAGGGTTTCGGGGACGGTGGCGATCGTCGGCTACCCGAACGTCGGGAAGTCAACGCTCATCAACAGGCTCACCCAGAGCCGCGCCGCGGTTGTTCACGAGACTCCAGGAGTCACGCGCGATCGTAAGGAGCTTCTCTGCGAGTGGACAGGCACCTGGTTTCGGGTGATCGACACCGGTGGCGTCGACGCCGCCGACGATGGGCCGTTTGGGAAGCACATCGCCGAGCAGGCGAAGATCGCGATCGCCGAGGCCGACCTTGTCCTCTTCGTTGTCGATGCGCGTGCAGGGATCACTCCGGGCGATGAGGAGCTCGCGACCGTCTTGCGCGTCTCGAAGAAGCCCGTGATCGTGATTGCGAACAAGCTCGATGACCCACGGCGTGAGCGCGAGGCCGCCGAGTTCCATCGCTTTGGCCTTGGCGATCCGTTCCCACTGTCGGCTCTTCACGGGCACGGAACCGGCGACCTCCTCGACCTCGTTGTCTCCTCGCTTCCGGGCCGCGACGAGCCCGTCGCCGGAGACGAGTCGATCCGCGTTGCCATCCTCGGCCGGCCGAACGTCGGGAAGTCTTCCTTGCTCAACGCGCTCGTCGGTCAGAAGCGCGTGATCGTCTCGGACGTTCCTGGCACAACGCGAGACACGATCGACACCGTGCTCGAGCGGAATGGACGAACGTTCATCCTCATCGACACCGCCGGACTCAGGCGCAAGCGTCGCCAGCGTCAGGGAATCGACTACTACTCGGAGCTGCGGGCCCTCGATGCTGCAGAGAGGGCTGACGTTGCCCTGGTGCTTGTCGATGCCGCCGAAGGGATAGTCGACCAGGACCTCGCTGTGGCCGACGTCGCCCGCAAAGCCGGTTGCTCAACGCTCATCGTGCTCTCGAAGTGGGACATCGGCGAGACCGACCTTCAAGAGGCGAAGGGTCACCTCAATCGTATTCTGCGCCAGCGACCGCCGGCTGTAGCCGTTTCGGCGACAACCGGTCGAGGGCTCGTGCGCCTGCTCGATCACGTCGAGGAGCTGTTCGAGAAGCACATCGCGCGCGTGCCCACACCCGAGTTCAACCGTGCCCTCGGTGAGCTCAAGGAGGCACGCCCAGGGCCGACCGGCGAGCGCGGTCGACGCCTGAAGATCCTCTACGGAACGCAGACCGGCACCCGACCTCCTCGACTACGGGTGTTCGTCAACGACCCCAAGCTCGTCACGCGCGACTACGGGTTCTGGGTTGAGAACGAGCTTCGCAAGAGGCTTGAGCTCGAGGGTGTTCCGGTCTCGATCGACTTCGTCAAGAGCGAGTAACCGTCTGAGTAGCGTCAGCGTCTGACCAGCATGCGAATCGTGATCCTTGGTGGGGGTGCGTGGGGTACAGCGTTTGCGACCGTGCTGCGCGACAGCGGGCACGAGCAGGTCGTGTTGGCGTGTCACGGCGCCGCTCAGGCCACTCTCGTCGCGGCGGCAGGACGCAACGATCGCTATCTCCCTGGCGTCGACCTTCACGGGATTGAGATCTCGACTCTCGGCGAAGCGCCGATTGAAGGCGCCAACCTCGTTGTGGTTGCGGTACCAAGCGCGGCGTTTGCCGAGGTGGTGCGGGATCTGCCAGGGAGAGCTCCAGTACTGTCGCTCACGAAGGGTCTCGATCCAGGTTCAGGTGAGCGCCTCTCGAGCCTTGTGACCGGGAGACCCGTCGCGGTGCTCTCCGGGCCGAACATCGCCGGTGAGATCGCGCGCGGGCTTCCCGCCGCAGCGGTTGTCGCGTGCGAGAGCCTTCCGCTGGCTGTCCAACTTCAGCTCGCGATCAACTCCAGCGCCTTCCGCGTCTACGCGAGCGACGACGTGGTCGGTGTTGAGCTGTGCGCGGCCGCGAAGAACGTCATTGCGCTCGCAGCTGGTGGCGCCGACGGCCTCGGGCTCGGCGACAACGCGAAGGCAGCCTTGGTGGCTCGTGGGCTCGCAGAGATGGGACGTCTGGCAGATAGCGCAGGCGCTAAACCCGAGACGTTTTCAGGGCTCGCGGGTATGGGGGATCTCATCGTCTCGTGCTGGTCGCCGTCCGCCCGCAACCGCCGCTGCGGCGAGCTGGTGGCGCAAGGGTCGACGCCGGCCGAGGCGGTCGCGCTCATCGGTCACGTGGTCGAGGGACTAACGACCGCGCCCGTCCTCCGTGACCTCGCGCACCGGCTTGGCATCGAGATGCCAATCGCGGAGGGTGTCTGCACCGTCCTCGGTGGTGTGTCCCTCGGCGACCTCGTGAGCACGCTCATGGGTCGCGAGCCGACTGTCGAGTAGGGCGTCACAACGGCATCCCCGGGGGGGATATCAACCTGGTTTGGACGGGAAACAGCCCGAAGTCTCAGCCGCTCCGCGGGTCAGTTGGAGGAGGAGAACGCCACAGTATCCCGACCGTTCCGGTCGCTCGGTCGTAGCCGCCTCGCGAGTCGCCCGGGGCCGGGCGCCGGTTTCAGCGCGCATGGCTAAGCTTCCCCCGCAATGGCGAAGCGAAACTTTCAATTCACGTCGGAGTCGGTGACTGAGGGTCATCCCGACAAGATCGCTGACCAGATTTCCGATCGGGTGCTCGACGCTGTCCTCGCGGATGACCCCGCGGGGCGGGTCGCCTGCGAGACGCTCATCACTACCGGCCTGGTTGTTGTGGCGGGTGAGATCTCGACCGACACGTACGTCGATGTTCGTTCGCTCGTGCGCGCGACCATTGCCGAGATCGGGTACACGCGGGCGAAGTACGGGTTTGATGCTGAGACGTGCGGGGTGATGGTCGCGATCGATGATCAGTCGGCCGACATCGCGCAGGGGGTTGACGAGTCGTTCGAGGCCCAGCAGGGCGACGGGGATCCGATCGACCGGATCGGTGCCGGTGATCAGGGGATGATGTTCGGCTATGCGACGCGTGAGACGGAGGAGCTGATGCCGCTTCCGATCATGCTGGCGCACAAGCTGGCGAAGCGGCTCTCTGAGGTGCGCAAGTCGGACGTGTTGCCGTACCTGCGGCCTGATGGGAAATCGCAGGTGACGGTGCGATACGAGGTGGATGAGCATGGCCATCAGCGGCCGGTGGAGATCGTGAGCTTGTTGATCTCGACGCAGCATCGTGACGGGGTTGACGCGGCGACGACCATCAAGCCGGATCTGCTCGAGCACGTGGTCGGGCCGATCCTCCACGCGGAGTATGAGGGCCTGTTCGATCCGGCGCGGTTGGCCGACAAGGACTTCTTCTACGTGAACCCGACTGGAAAGTTCGTGATCGGTGGCCCGATGGGCGACACCGGGTTGACGGGTCGCAAGATCATCGTTGACACGTATGGGGGTGCGGCGCCACACGGTGGTGGCGCGTTCTCGGGGAAGGATCCAACAAAGGTCGATCGCTCAGCGGCCTATGCGGCCCGGTACGTCGCAAAGAACGTGGTTGCGGCGGGCCTCGCGGATCGTTGCCAGGTACAGGTGTCCTACGCGATCGGCGTTGCGAAGCCGATGAGTGTGCTCATCGATTGCTTCGACACCGAGACGATCACGCTCTCACGCATCGAGGCGCTCGTCGGGGAACACTTCGATCTGCGTCCGGGCGCAATCGTTCGCGACCTCGACCTCCGACGGCCGATCTATCGCAAGACCGCCGCCTACGGGCACTTCGGACGCGACGACCCCGACTTCACCTGGGAGCGCACCGACAAGGCCGACCTCCTCCGCAACGTCGCCGGCATTGCAGCAGTAGCCTGACCTTGCTCTCACGAGAGATCCCGCTTGACCCGAACGTCTCCTGCGTGTTGTTCATCGACGTGCAGAACTTCGCAGCCAAGCGCGAGGGTGCAGACTTCAAGGAGCTTCCCGCTGCGGAAGTTGAGCGCCGGTACGGCTGGTTCTTCGGCGAGCTCGAGGCGCGTGTCATTCCGAACATGCAGCGATTGCAGGCGGTCACGCGGGCGGCAGGGGTTGAGGTGCTCTACACGACAATCGAGAGCCTGACCAGGGACGGTCGCGATCGCAGCCTCGACTACAAGATCACCGACTTCAACGTTCCGAAGGGCTCGTGGGACGGCAAGGTGATTGACGAGTCCG
>JANNQQ010000111.1:0-8389 GCA_031400835.1 Actinomycetes bacterium
CGCGATCAACCCGATCGCGGTCGCCGGAGCCGAGGGACGGCACTTCTGGGACTACGACGGGAAGCGGTACCTCGACTTCGCCTCGCAGCTCGTGAACGTGAACATCGGGCACCAGCATCCCAAGATCATCCAGGCGATCAAGGATCAAGCCGACAAGCTCTGCACGATTGGCCCTCCGATGGCGAACGAGTCACGGTCGCAGCTCGGTCGGATGCTTGCCGAGGTCACGCCTGGCGACCTCTCGGTCTCGTTCTTCACGAACGGCGGCGCCGAGGCGAACGAGAATGCGGTGAAGCTCGCGCGGATGGTGACAGGCCGTCACAAGATCATTGCGCGGTATCGCTCGTACCATGGCGCAACGAACGGCGCGGTCACCCTCACGGGCGATCCCCGTCGCTGGGCGGTCGAGCCGGGGATGCCGGGCGTGGTGCGGATGTTCGACCCGTACACCTACCGCTGTCCCGCGGGGCATCCCGACCCGTGCCCGGTGTGCACGGGGGCACCTCACCTTGAGGAGATCCTCGAGTACGAGGGGGCGCACACGGTTGCCGCAATCATCCTCGAGACGGTTACCGGAACGAATGGGATCATCCCGCCGCCCGATGGCTACCTCCAGTCGATTCGCGCGGTCTGCGACCGTCATGGAATCCTGCTCATTCTCGACGAGGTGATGGCGGGGTTTGGGCGCACCGGCAAGTGGTTCGCGTGCGAGCACTGGGACGTCGTGCCCGACATTCTCACCGTCGCGAAAGGCATCAACTCCGGCTACATCCCGCTTGGCGCGATGATTGCACGTGGGGAGATCGTCGACCAGGTGCGCGACAGGTTCTTCCCGGGTGGCCTGACCTACGCTGGGCATCCCCTGGCTTGTGCATCGGCGATCGCTTCGATCGAGGCGTTCCGCGAGGAGGAGATCGTCGAGAATGCCGCTGCGATGGGCGCGTACTTCGCCACGGAGCTGCGGGTGCTCCAGGACAGGCATCCATCGATCGGTGATGTACGTGGGCTTGGGTGCTTCTGGGGACTTGAGCTCGTCAAGAATCGCGCGACGAAGGAGATGCTTGTTCCGTTCAACGGCGGCGGTGAGGTGGCGGCGCCGGTGACGAGGCTCGTGAAGGCTGCCCTCGATCGCGGGCTCTACCTCATGGCTCACTGGAACGTCGTCATGGTCGTGCCGCCGCTCACAGTGACGCGCGAAGAGGCCGAAGAGGCGCTGGCGATCCTCGATGAGGTTCTCTCGATCGCCGACGAGTACGTCACCGCCTAGTCCAGCCCTGCGATATCGAAGCGGAGCCCGTCCCGAGGGGACGGGCTCCGCTTGCTCGCTTCCCCTGAGCGAGGTGCTGACGTCGTTACTTCACGAACGGGCCGACGGCGGCGGTTGCCTGGGCGGCGGTGAGCGCCTTCGGGAATGACGGGCCGGAGACGATCGTTCCGGCCGCGATGTTCGAGAGAATCGCCAGATGGCGCGACGGTGTCCATCGGTTCCTCCTTGGGTCGTTGCACGCGAATCCCGCGTGCCGACCTGGTTCGCAGGTGCGTCGCGGTCGGTTCGGCCGTCAAGTGCGAACGAGGAAGGACGTCGTCAGGCGTTTTGAGCGTCAGACATCGCATCGAGCGGGCCGTCCACAAGCTCCGTTCGTCGCGTATCCGTGTCCGTCACGAGCGTCCAGATGACGGTTCCTTCGGTGTCGATGAGGAACGTTCCGCGAACCGGTGCGCCGGTCTTCTCGTTGAACACTCCATACGCCCGCGCCGCCGCGCCGTGGTTCCAGAAGTCGGACGCAAACAGATACTCGGCCCCGAGCTGGCGCTTCCACGCCTGCCGGGCTGCCGATGTGTCGCACGAGACGAAGATCACCTCAGTGTTCGCGGCATTGAATGACCCGAGGTTCTCCTGGAGGTCACGGGCCTCTTCCTCGCACACGGCCGTGAACGCAAATGGATGGAACACGAGCAGGACGTTGCGCTTGCCGTAGAAATCCGAGAGTCGAACCCGATGCTTGTAGGTCTCCTCGAGGTCGAACTCCGGCGCCGGGTCGCCCGTCGTGATCGTCACTTCGTCTGCTCTCTCCTGTTGTCGTCCTTGGGCTCGCTATCACGATAGTAGGCACGACCGCGAACCCGCTCGGGGAGGTGGTCGATCCCACTTCGCGATGGATCGTCGTGCGGTGAGACGTACCCGGCGCCATGCCCGCGATCGGCCGCGCCGCGGTAGTGCGCGTCGCGAAGCATGGGCGGCGGCGGCTCGATTCCCTCTCTCCGGATGTCGTCCCGCGCGCGCCAGATCGCCTTCGCGACCGCATCCGACTTGGGCGCCCGTGCGAGATACGTCACGGCCTGGGCGAGGTTGAGCTGAGCTTCGGGGAGACCGACGTGCTCGACCGCCTGCGCTGCAGCGACCGCGACGACAAGCGCCATCGGGTCGGCGTTTCCGACATCCTCGCTTGCTGCGATCACGATCCGGCGGGCAAGGAACCGGGCATCCTCCCCGCCTTCAAGCATCGCGGCAAGGTAGTAGACGGCCGCGTCGGGGTCACTCCCGCGGATCGACTTGATCAACGCAGAGGCAAGGTCGTAGTGCCGGTCACCCGCACGGTCGTAGCGGAGCGGTCGCTTGCGCGCTACGTCTGTGATGTGTGCGGCGGTGATCTCTCCGGCCGTTGCGGTCTGCCAGGCGAGCTCGAGCGTCTGGAGCGCGGTTCGCGCGTCGCCGCCAGCGCGTGCGACAAGCTCCGCGATTGCATCGGCCGGGACGCTCGCCCCAAGCGAAGCAGCTCCGCGCGCCAGCACCTCCTCGAGCTCACCCTCGTCGAGCGGCTGCAGCTCGATCACGCTACAACGCGAGAGAAGCGCCTGGTTGACCTGAAAGTACGGGTTCTCAGTGGTCGCGCCAATCAGCGTAAGCAGCCCTTCCTCGACCGCGTGAAGCACCGAGTCCTGTTGGCGCTTGTCGAACCGGTGGATCTCGTCGATGAACAGGATCGTCGCTGTGCCATGTCCACCGAGTCGGTCACGCGCGCGCTGGATCACCGCGCGTACATCGTCAACGCGTGCCGAGACCGCAGAGATCTCCTCGAAGGCACGACCTGAGATGTCCGCCACGATGCGCGCAATTGTTGTCTTGCCGACGCCGGGAGGTCCGTGGAGGATCATCGAAGGTGGGCGGCCCTCTTCGATAGCGCGCCGGAGCGCCGAGCCCTCGCCGAGGACATGCGTCTGGCCGATGAGCTCCGAAAGACTTCGCGGGCGGATCCGCTGAGGGAGCGGCGCGCTCTCGGCCGCGCGAAGGGCGGCCGCATCTGCAAAGAGGTCGGTCACGCTCCGGAGTATGCTCCCTGGCATGTCACCAGGCGCGCAGGAGAACTTCGACGAGCCGATTCTCGACGGCTCCGCCCCGAGCGACTACGAGCGCTACCTGAACACCGAGGAGCTGCTCCAGCTGCAGAAAGGCCCTGATGAGTGGGTGCACCGAGACGAGCTTCTCTTTCAGGTCGTCCACCAGTCATCCGAGCTGTGGCTCAAGCTCGCCTGGAACGAGGCGGAGGAAGCCGCCCGGCTCGCAGAGTCCGGCGACGTGGCGGAGGCGGCGAGGCAGCTGCGCAGGCCGTTGCTCGCAATGAAGCTCGTGACCGACCAGCTCGAGATGCTCGAGCAGATGTCGCCGTGGGAGTACCAGGAGATCCGACGCGTGCTCGGACATGGGAGTGGCTTCGACTCGCCCGGGTTCCGCGAGGTCAGGCGCGTGCTACCCCTGCTCGGTCAGGCGCTTCAAGGCCGTCTCCGCGCGGAAGGCATCAATCTCACCGATCTCTATGTGCGACGCCGCGAGTTCGACGCGCTTTACCGCTTCGCCGAGTCGCTGGTCGAGCTCGACGAATGGGCGCAGCAGTGGCGCATGCGTCACTATCGGGTCGTCGCCCGCGTGATCGGCGACGGTGTCGTCGGCACCCAGGGAACGCCCGTCGAGGTGCTTGGCCGGCTGATCGGCAACGTGATTTTCCCCGAGCTCTGGGCTGCACGGAACGAGCTGACGGCGCTCTCCAAGGCGCAGGAGGAGTGAGCTACCGCACCGAGGTGACAGAGCTCCTCCAGGAGCTTCTCCGGCTCAACACGGTGAATCCGCCGGGCAACGAGACGATTGCCGCGGATCTGTTGCGCGACTATCTCGCGCGTCACGGCGTCGCCTGCGAGCTCGTCGGACGTGTCCCCGAGCGTCTCAACCTCATCGCCCGGCTCCGGGGAGGCGACGGGCCGAGCGTCATGCTCACCGGGCACACCGACACCGTCCTCGCCGATCCACAGGAGTGGTCGCGCGATCCCTGGTGCGGTGACGTCGTCGACGACGAGATCTGGGGACGTGGCGCGCTCGACATGAAGGGACACGTCGCCGCTGCGGTCGTCGCCTTCGCCTCGCTTGCGCGTGAGAAGGCGGCTCTTCCCGGTGATGTCGTTCTTGCGATCGTCGCCGACGAGGAGGTGGGCAACGACTTCGGTATGTCATGGCTCGTCAAAAGCCACCCCGAGCCGATGCGAGCTGACTTCGCGGTCAACGAGGGTGCAGGCGAGCGCTGTGTGCTCGGCGGCCGCGTGTATTACCTCTGCTCGGCGGCGGAGAAGATGACCGCCCCGTTCACCATCCGCCTGCGCGGGCGCAGCGGCCACGCCGCCGACCCGTATGTCGCCGACAACGCACTTCTCAAGGTCGCACCGGTGCTTGAGGCGCTTGGTCGACTCCAGCCGCCCCAGTCGCTGATCCCTGAGGTACGGGCGTTTCTTGAGACGGTGCTCGGCGAGACCCCTCCAGCCGAGCTTGCGTTGGAGCGCGCTCGCACGCTCCAACCACTCGCGGCCCAGCTGATCGCTCCGCTGCTGTCGGCGACGCTTTCGCCAACGATGATCGAGGCATCGCACCTACGGAACGTCATTCCGGGTGCCTGCACGCTCGAGGTCGACTGTCGGTTGTTGCCCGGGCAGACGACTGGCGAAATGGAGTCGATTCTCCGCGCCGGGATTCCCGGCGACTGGGAGATCGAGTGGCGCGATGAGGGTCTCGGCGGCACGCGCTCACCGCTCGACTCGCCGCTCTGGCGCTCCCTCGAGAGCTGGGTCGCCAGGATCGAGCCTGGTGCGCGGCTTGCGCCCATCTGCGGCTCGGGCTTTACCGACAGTCACTATCTCCGGCAGTCACTTGGCACCTGCGCGTACGGCTTCTTTCCGCTGAAGGCGATGTCGGTCGAGTTGGCAGCGACCCTCGCGCACTCCGCAGACGAGCGCATCGCGATCGACGATCTGGAGCTCGGCGTCGACATGTTCCGTCACGTGGCGACGACGCTCGACTCGTGACGGTGGACGACCAGAGCCGGAAGGGCTCTTCGCCACACACCCATTGACTTCCGACGCAGACCAGGATGCGGTCGGTGCCGTTCTCGCTGGGTTGGCGGGCTTCTTCGTTTCGACGTCGTGCAAGCCGGATCCTCCGGGGCTCCCAACGGTACGGCGCTTTCAGGCTGCACAGGGGTTTAAGGCAGTGGCGTGGCTTCGTCATCGGACGGGTTGGACATGATTGCGCGTACTGCGATCGCGTTTCGACGTGCCGCAGACGTGTACCGATTCGAGCCTGCGAAGCTCACTGCCGAAGCACTCGCCGCGGCTCGCGCAAGCCTCCGCGCTACGAGGATGATGGTGCTCGGCGAGAGTCACGGCGTTGCCGAGACGCCCCGCGTCGCGTACGCGCTGATGCGTGAGCTTGACCTATCGGCGCTTGCGCTCGAGTGGTCATACGAGGAGCTCGACGTGGTCACCCAGCGGTTCGTCTCCGGTGGGCCGCTCGACCTCGACGAACTGTGGGCGCTGACACCGGGCGCGGAGTTCTTCTGTGGCGACGGCCGGATTACGGCGGGACACATTGCGCTCCTCGAACGTCTCCGGGACGAGGGGCGTCTCCGCCAGGTCGTTTTGATCGACCGGCTGGATCCTGAGCCACCCGACGACTGGCGACCGCGCGAGCTCGACCTCGCGACGCGGCTCCTCGCCGAGCGTGACCCCGAGGTGCCGATCCTCGTTCTCGTGGGGGCCTTCCACTGCTGCCTCGAGAGCGACGATGGCGCCACGATGGCGATGCACGTCGCCGAACGTCAACCCGGCTTGCGACCACTGGTAATCGACTACGCCGAAGGCGAAGGCTGGTCGCGAGGCGCAACATTTGACGCTACGAGACCGCGTCTGTTCGACGCAGGTGTGCCCCTCACCGTTCCGAGAGCAACGCCAGCTGTCGTTCCCGGCGCTGCGATCTAGGCGGCTTCCTCTCAGGAAAGACGCCCTTAGGCGGGCTTTTCGTGGTGCCCGCCGAACTGCTTGCGCATTGCTGAAAGCGCGCGATTCCCGAAGTCGTCCTCGTTGCGCGACGAGAAGCGCGAGTAGAGCGCGGCTGTCAACACCGGAGTCGGCGTGCCGGTGTCGATCGCGGCGATCGACGTCCAGCGGCCCTCGCCGGAGTCAGAGACGCGGCCCGCGAAGCCCTCGAGGTCGGGCGACTCATGCAGCGCGACCGCTGTGAGATCGAGTAGCCACGACGAAACCACCGAGCCACGCCGCCAGAGCTCGGTGATCGCGGCCACATCGAGGTCATACCGATACAACTCAGGCTCATCGAGCGGCGCAGTCTCGGCGTCCTTCTCACGCTCGACCCCGCCCGCGTTCGCGTGGTGGAGGAGATTGAGCCCCTCGGCGTACGCCGCCATCAGGCCATACTCGATACCGTTATGCACCATCTTCACGAAGTGACCGGCCCCTGCTGGCCCGCAGTGGAGCCAGCCGTTCTCCTCGGGTGCGGCGTTGCCGCTGCGACCGAACGTCCGCTCGGCTGCATCCAGACCGGGCGATAGAGAGGTGAAGATCGGCGCCAGGCGGCCGACGACCTCCATCGGCCCGCCGACCATAAGACAGAAGCCGCGCTCGAGCCCGAAGACGCCACCGCTCGTGCCGACGTCGAGATAGTTGATCCCCTTTTCGGCCAGCGACGCCGCGCGCCGAATGTCGTCGTGGTAGCGCGTGTTCCCGCCGTCGATGATCGTGTCGCCTGGCTCGAGAAGCTCGGCGAGGTCGGCGATCACGCCTTCGGTGATCGCTCCGGCCGGCACCATCACCCAGACCGTCCTCGGGGCCGTGAGCGCCGCAACGAGCTCGGCTGGGGATACGGCGGGGGTCATACCCTCCGACGCAAGAGCCGCGACCGTCTCGGCGCCGACGTCGGTCCCTGCGCACGCATGACCGTCTCGCATCAGGCGTCGGACGATGTTCGCGCCCATGCGACCGAGCCCGACCATTCCGAGCTGCATTGGTGTGGCGGTAGGCACGTGCATCCCCCTGTCTTGGCGACCGTAGAGTCTCGGCGAACGTAAACTTGAGCGAGTCTACGAAACGCGCTCGACCCGTTGATTGTAGGAAGCCATGCCGTTACCGCTCCGCAATAGTCCGGCGTGGGCCGCGCTCGAGCGCCACCACACCGACGTCGAGGGCCTCCATCTCCGGGAGCTGTTCGCCGCTGACCCGGATCGCCTCGACTACCTGACCGTCGACGCTACCTCGGTCTACGCAGACTTCTCCAAGCACCGCGTGACCGCCGACACGATCGCGCTGCTCACGGCGCTTGCGCGCGAGCGCGAGGTCGAGGCACGACGAGATGCGATGTTCCGTGGCGAGCGCATCAACGTCACCGAGGATCGCGCTGTCCTCCATGTCGCCTTGCGGATGCCACGTGAGCGCTCGCTCATCGTTGAGGGCAAGGACGTCGTCCGCGAGGTTCACGATGTGCTCGACCGGATGGCTGCCTTCTGCGAGAAGGTCCGCGGCGCGGCCTGGCACGGCTCGACGGGCAAGCCGATCAAAAACGTCATCAACATAGGCATCGGCGGCTCGGACTTAGGCCCCGCGATGGCGTACGAGGCGCTGCGGTACTACAGCCGGCGTGAGATGACCTTCCGCTTCGTCTCGAACGTGGATGGCTCCGACGCGATCGAGGCCACCCGCGACCTGGATCCGGCCGAGACCATTGTGATCGTCTCATCGAAGACGTTCTCGACGATCGAGACGATGACGAACGCTCGTGCGCTCCGAGCGTGGATCGTCGATGCGCTTGGTGAGGCTGCCGTTCCCTTGCACGTGGTGGCGGTGTCGACGAATCTCGAAGCGGTAGCAGAGTTCGGGATCGACCCCGAGAACGCCTTCGGGTTCTGGGATTGGGTCGGCGGGCGGTACTCGATGGGTGGGGCGATAGGGCTTTCGACGATGCTGGCCGTCGGGCCGGACGCGTTCACCGACCTCCTGGCCGGCTTCCACGGGGCCGACGAGCACTTCCTCACCGCGCCGCTCGAGAAGAACATCGCCG
>JANNQQ010000112.1:0-3003 GCA_031400835.1 Actinomycetes bacterium
CCGCCAAACGCTCCTTGGGTGCGATGTCGGCCGTCGCTTCGTGATTCGGCAAGCTGGCTGATTCGTCGCCGCGAAGCGGCGCGCCGACGGAACTCGCCGAGCGTCGCTCGTCTCCGTCTGGTGGAGCGGCGGCGATGGGACGCACCGTCCGTGGCGTCACCTTCCACGCCCTCTCGCCCATCAGCTCCTTGAGATGCGCCGTTCGGACGATCACGTTCTTGAACTCCGTGTAGAAGATCGCTGACGCGAACAGAAAGAGCAGGAACCAACGCCGATGGCGCTTGATGGAAGGATGGGCGAGCTTCCATGCGAAGAGCGTTTGGGCAGGGCCTACGCTGACCGTGAATAGCGTCGTCGCGACGAAGATGGGAACGAACCAGTCGACCGGCGGGTCACCGCGAAGGAGCCAGAACGCAAGCAAGGGGAACATCTGGAGCGAGAACCACGGGTACACCTCGCGCCAGGCGAGGAGGTAGAAGGCGCCGACCCGACTGCGTAGCGAGGCACCGGGACGCCTGAGCATCGGGCGTAGATGCCGCAACGAGACCTGTGACCAGCCTTGCGCCCAGCGCATGCGCTGATTCCAGAGGGCCTTGACAGTGTCGGGTGCTAGTTCGGTCGAGATCAGGCCGGGATCCGAGACGATTCTCCCACCGGCCTCGACGACGCGCATCGAGGAGTCGATGTCTTCAGTGAGCATGAACCCACGCATGCGTTTCCGCATGAGTAGGTCGCGCCGCCAGTAGCCGTTCGAGCCACCAAAGATCCCGAACTGGTGGAGGCGAGCGCGGCCGGGATGGCTCACGGCGTACATCGCCTCGAACTCCGTAGCGACGAGTCGAGTGATCACGCTGTCGCCGCCGTTGCGAACAACGCAGTGCCCCTGGACGACATCGGCACCGTTCGTGAGCCAGCGGCTCGCTCTCCGGAACGCCCCCGGGTCGGGGTGGTGGTCAGCGTCGAACACGCCGACGATCTCCCCTTTGACACGAGCGAGGGCTGCATTGACGTTCTGTGCCTTGGAAACCGACCCGTCGACACGAAAGGGCTCGAACCTCGGGTCACGCTGCGCGATCGCCTGCAGCTCCTCCTCGATTGGCATCGGGTGCGGCGTGTTGTACGCCAGGATCACCTGAAAGCCAGGGTAGTCCTGGTCAAGAAAGGCCTCGATCGTCTCGACGATGGTGGCTGCCTCGTTTGGAAGATAGGCGGCGATCACCGCTGTGGCGGGCGGCAGCACTCCCGGCTCGTCCGGCGGGCTCTCTATCCGCAGCGCTGCAAACCCCTCGGCCCAGATCGCCGCCGCGGTGAGGGCAAGCCCGATCACGAGCGCGAAGTAGACGATGCCGGAGATGTCCAGCCCGGCCCTGTCGAGCCCGACGTACGCAAAGAAGGGCGCAACGAGGCAGGCCAGTTGTTGGCCAGCAACCTGCATTGGCGTTCTCGCGCGACCAAGAGCGCGCACAAGGCGAGATCCTCTGGTCGCTTCGCCGGACATCGGCGGAGCCCAGACGGTCGGGTGCAGGTCGAGTTGCTCCGCCTGGTGCATCATCGCAATCCATGCGCGCTCCTCGATTTCCTCCGTCGACACGTCACGCTCGTACCGCGCGTAGCCGATGATCGGCGTCAACCGAATGATCGTGTTGGCGATCATCAAGCTGCGCGAGTTGAGCAATCGCGCCAGCCGCTCGAGCCGAATCTGTCCGCCCTTCGCGGGCGTTGCCGGCATCAGGATCGCGAGGACGCCGCGCACGTATCCGACGAAGTCGACGTCGCGGCTGTCCTCTCGGATCAAGGCGACGACCTGAGCATGAATCTCGTCCCGGGTACGAAGGCCGTGCTTCGCTTCGAGCTCCGGCAGCTCGTCAAGCTGGAGCAGCGCGAGCACTCCGGGGCGGCCGCCACGTTCGAGGCGCTCCTGCTCGTGCTTGATCTGATCGGCGAATGATGTCGGCGTAAGCACACCGGTAATGGCATCCTCGACGAGCGCGTCACGCGGAATCGGACGTCGCTCGAGTCTGACGCGAAACCGCGCGATGAGCTCGTCGGCATGGGGCTGCCCCGAGACGACGTCGTCCGCCCCGCGCCCGAATGCAGCGACCGCGAGACGCCGACTCTCTCCCTCGGCTACAACGACCAGTGGTACGCGGTCTCCACCGTCGCATCGGCGAACCTGGTCGATCAAATCGAGAGCCCAGCGGACGTCCCGCGGTGACGGAACGTCGACCACGACGAGATGTGGGAGCACGGGTGAAAGCTCCCATGCCGCCTCCTGAGCCGACCCTGCAGTGATCGCCGACCAGCCTCCGCTCCCAACGACGTGTGCGAGATCCAAACGGCGCGTGGGATCCGGCGACACGACGAGCACGGTGTCGAGATAGCGCCTGTCTCCGTCAGGCCCGAACGTCGCGGTATGCGAGTCCGAGGTGGATTGCGCCAACACCCTGGTTTCTTCGACCGTCCGTAGTGCCGCTTAAGCCGCTGCTGTAAGGCGTCGCCCCCGGACTGGAAGTCGGGACAGGACTGGCACCGCATGGCCTCCGCCACCGTCGGCTGCAGAGCTGCTCGATCCAGATAGGAATTCTCGTCCCTAGTGCCCCGACCAGAATAGAACTTGGGCGCATCGCCGAGAAAACGCCGTGGGTGAGCGTAGAAGTAGCGTACGCGCTGTTGTCTATCTCGACGACCAAATCATCACTAGTAGCTAGTGATGGTTAGTAGAGGAGGTGGCCGGCGCGCCCTTGGTGCGGCGTGGGGTGATGAGTGGGGTGTTGTCGTGCGGGTTTGGGGTGACTGCGATTTGGTGGCCGAAGGTGGCGGTGAGGGTGGGTTCCGTGAGAACGGTCCATGGCTGGCCGGTGGCGATGTTTCGGCCCTGGTGGAGGAGGGTGATGCGGTTGGCGTGGGCGGCGGCGAGGTTGAGGTCGTGTGCGACGAGGAGTACTGCTCCGCCGCGGTTGGCGACGGTGTGGGCGATGTGCATGACTTGTTCTTGGTGGGCGA
>JANNQQ010000113.1:0-5241 GCA_031400835.1 Actinomycetes bacterium
GGGCCTCGGGGCGGGTGCGAAACCCGTAGGCGAGCTGCGCCATGAGACGGACGCCGGTTGCCGCGAGAGGATGTCCGCAGGCGATAGCGCCGCCGTAGAGGTTGAGCCGAGGATCTTCCGGTGCGACGCCGACACCGTCGCACCAGCTCAGCACCTGTACCGCGAAGGGCTCATTGAGCTCGAAGAGCTGGACGTCGTCGATTGTGAGTCCTGCCTGCTCGAGCACGCGCTTCGTCGCGGGGATAGGCCCGAGCCCCATCAGGTGCGGCTCGACGCCGGCGTACGCCACGCCCGCGAGCCGCATCACCGCGGGCAGACCAAGCTCGGTGGCTGCCGCGGTTGACGCGAGCAGACAGGCGGTCGCCCCGTCTGTGAGGCCGGCCGAGTTCCCAGCGGTCACGCGCCCACCAGCGCGAAACGGCGTGCGCAGCGCCGCGAGCCCTTCTACCGTCGTCTCGGGGCGGAGGAACTCGTCGCGTGACGCCTGCTTCCAACCTGCGTCGCCGAACACCGTCATCGGAACGACCGTCTCGGAGTAGACACCGTGTGGATCATTCCAGGCTGCGACGGCGCGACGTTGACTCTCGGCTGCGTAGCGGTCGGCTGCCTCGCGTGTGAGGTGCGGTAGCTCGTCGTGGAGATTCTCGGCGGTTGCACCCATCACCGCCGCGCTCTGATCGATCAGACGGTCTGCGACGAAGCGCGGGTTGAAGTCGACGTTCTCGCCCATCGGATGATGGCCCATGTGCTCGACGCCCCCTGCGATCGCCAGGTCGTAGGCGCCCATTGCGATGTGACCCGCGACCGCTGTGGTTGCGGTCAGGGCGCCTGCGCACATTCGATCGATCGCGAATCCGGGAACGCTATGGGGCAACCCTGCGAGCAGCGCGACGCTGCGGCCCAGGGTGAGCCCCTGGTCACCTACCTGGGCGGTCGCCGCGATGGCGACGTCGCCGATCCGATCGAGCGGCGCCTGCGGGTTCCTCCGCAGGAGCTCACGCACGACCTTCGCGGACATGTCGTCGGCTCGGGTCTTGGAGAACACTCCTCCTGCCTTCCCGAAGGCCGTTCGCACGCCGTCGACGTAGACGACCTGATCTCGCTCACCCGACACGCGACGAGGATAGCTGGGCGTTGACTGACGAGTCAATCAGCGCCGGAAGACGGGCGCGTCAGTCTTGCTCGGCAGCGAGCTCGCGGGCCCGTGTCATTGCCGCCTGGATCGCGTTGAGGAACGCTGCTCGAACGCCCGCCACCTCGAGTGCGTGAATCGCGGCAATGGTCGTCCCACCTGGTGAGGTGACCATCTCGCGAAGCTCGACCGGATGGAGGCCTCCGTCGCGCAGTTGCTTCGCGGTGCCGAGCATTGTCTGCACGACGAGCTGGGTCGACACTTCCCGCGCAAGCCCCAGAAGCAGACCCGCTTCGATCATCGCCTCTGCCAGGAGAGCGAAGTAGGCGGGGCCGGAGCCCGAAACGGCGGTCACGGCATCCATCTGGGATTCGGGGACACGGACGACCGCGCCGAGATGCGCGAGGGCCTCCTCCGCGAGGGTTACGTGTGCGTCTCCGGCATGACTTCCAGCGCTGAGACCGGCGATACCCTCATGAACCGTCGACGGCGTGTTCGGCATCGCGCGCACGACCGGTACGCCTGGGTTGAGGTGCCGCTCAATCTTTGAGGTCGGGATCGCTGCCGCGATCGAGAGCACGGTTTGCTCGGGTGTCACCACCGGTGCGATGCTGACAAGGAGACCGCTCATGTCCTGCGGCTTGACTGCGATGACGACGAGCGCGGCGCCCGTCGCAGCCTGCTCGCTCGAGGTAAGCGCACTGATGCCGTACCGCTCCGCGAGCTCGGCCACCCGCTCGGGTCGCCTGCTTGAGGCGACGATGTCGGCAGGCGATCGCCAGCCGGAGGAAAGAAGGCCCGAGATCAGTGCCTCACCGATCTTGCCCGCTCCAAGAACGGCGATTCTGCGTTCGTCGACTGCCATTGCACCAGTCTACGTCGTGCGCTCAGGCAACCCTTCGTGCCCGGCGGCGTGAGACGCGAGCTGCGTCGGCGTTGGCTCCCGGTACCAGACCACGTCCAGATCCGCGCAACAACATCTCGCAAGCGAGACCTTGCCACTCCCCGTACGGCGTGAGGAGCCTCGCCGTCTCATGTCCCTCAGGCCAGCGGCCCCAGAGCCCGGCGGCAAGCTTTATCAATCCGAGGTCACCCACGATCCCGTGGTCGTAGCGTCCGAGCCCTTCGATCGCAATCACACCAACCGACCATGGGCCTACCCCCCGCTCGCGGCTCAGCCGCGAGAGAACGACGTCGGTCGAATGGTCTCGAAGCGCCTCCAGGTCGACGGTCTGGACAAGGCGTGCCAGCGCGGTCGCTCGTTGCTGCGCGAGACCGAGCGCCCGAAGGTCGGCCGGCGAGAGCGTTGCGAGCCTGGTCTGGGTCGCAACCTCCTCGGCAAGTGCGCGGAGAATCGCGCGTTCAAGTTGGCGGGCACGTCGGGCGTCGACAAGCTGCCCGCACATCGCCCGTACCACCGCGTGTGTAACCGTTGCGAGCCGCAACGGGCGGTAGCCACGAAGCGCACGTGAGGATGGGCCAAGGAGAGGATCATCGCGAAAGAGGGTGTGGAATGCGGTTGTGTCGTCGTCGAGCGCAAGCATGAATCGCGCGGTCTCGATCCCTGCTGCGTCAGGCGCGCGAATGACGACGCAGCCATCAGCGCGCTGCCACGCCGTTGCTAGCCCGCCGCCCGCGAGCGAGGCCGTCCACGAGCCGCTGCGAACCATGTGCCGGAGTCGATAGGGCCCACGTGGTTCAACCACGGCCTCCGCGATAGACATCCCCGGATCCTACGCGGCGTTGTCGGGCGGAGGCCCATCCCCACCCCTACAGTTCAGGCGTGTCACTCGCCGACGCGGTCTCTTTGCGCTCTCGCCGCCGCAAGCTGGCTTTGCTGCTCCGCGAGCTGGAGCCCACTTCCGAGACCAGCGTCCTCGACGTGGGAGTCGACGAGATCTCGGTTGGCGAAGCGGGTGGGGAAGACGGTTGCACGACGCACAACATCTTCGAGGCCGAGTACCCCTGGCCATCGCGTATCACCGCCCTTGGGCTGCACGACGGCGCGCGTTTCCAAGCCCGGTACCCAGAGATTCCGTACGTTCAGGGCGACGCGTGTTCGCTTCCGTTTGCCGATAACGCCTTCGACATTGTCTTCTCGAACGCAGTCGTCGAGCATGTCGGAGACCGTGCGCGGCAGGAGATCTTCGTGCGTGAGGCGCTTCGGGTGGGCAGCCGGGTGTTTCTCACCACCCCGAATCGGTGGTTCCCAATCGAGGTTCACACCAAGCTCCCGCTCGTTCACTGGCTCCCCGACCGCATGTCCCATCGTGTGTACGACCGGACGGGTCGGGAGTGGGCGAAGGAGAATCACCTTCTGGGCCCGCGCGAGCTCCGTTCGCTCTTTCCGGGTCATGTCCACGTTCACAATCTTGGGATGACGTTGGTGGCAATCGCATGACCGAACGGTTGCCGCGGGTCGCGCTGCTCGTCCTCGCGGGTGGGCTCGTGTTTCACAACCTCGCGATGGCGCTGCTGTACGGCGCCGGTGTTCGTGGGACGGCGCTCGATGTCGTCGCGGGTTGGAAAGAGCTGCTTCTCGCGGTCGCGCTGATTGCCGCGTTCCTCGCGTCGCGGTCGGTATCGCTCCCGCTTTGGGCCGACAGGTTCGCGCTCGCCTATGCGGTGCTCGTGGTCGCGTACTGGCTCCTCCCGCAGAGCTGGCTCGGAGGCGAGGCGACCGCGCGTGGCGAGCTGTACGCGTTGCGCCACCACCTGCTTCCTGTCGGCGCGTATCTCCTCGGACGGATGCTGGTGCTCGATCGCGCGTGGTGGCGGCGCATCACCGTGGTGGTGCTGGGAGCGGCCAGCGTCGTCGCACTCTGGGGTCTGGTCGACGTCTACCTCGTGCCACTGCAAACGTGGCGTGACTCCGGCGCTCCCGACTGGTTCAAGAACCAGCTCGGCCTGGGCTACAAGTGCCTTGGCGGTCTCCCCGAAAACTGGATCTACAACACGGGTGAGGAGACGAACCCCATCCGGCGCGTCGTCTCGACCTTCCTCAGCCCGCTCGCCAGCGCGTACCTGCTCGTCGTGGTGCTCCTGTTGATCTGGGCCGGAAGGCCGAGGCGGTTCACGGTCGGGGTGGGCGCGATCGCCTATCTCGGCCTGCTCTGGACACACACGCGCGCGGCGATGATCGCACTCACGCTCGGCCTGGTCGTCCTCGCAGCGATAAAGCGTCGCTGGCAGCCAGCAGCGTTTGGTGTCGCCTCGCTCGTCGTCTCGGTGGCAGTTGTGGCGGCGTTCCCCACGATCGGGCCCTCGACGTCCTACACCGCCTCCGAGATCACCTGCTTACGCGCGAACGCCGCCGAGGCGCGCGAGTCGCAGGAGGACGCCGCGCTTACCGGAGGTGACTCCTCGACCCGCAGCCACCTCCGCAACCTCCGTGACGGGGTGCGGACGGTCTTCGAGCACCCGCAGGGCTACGGGCTTGGCAACGCCGGCGTGACCGCTTCGCGGACGGGCGTAGCAATCAAGGCGGGGGAGTCGACATACACCGAGGCGGGTGTCGATACCGGGCTGCTCGGCATGTTCGTGTTGATCGCATGGTTCGTTGCGCTGGTTGCCGCCCTGTGGCGTCGTTCTGCGTGGCTCGCTGCCTCGATGACGGCGATTGCCTTCATCGGGATCCAAACCGATGTGATCGGTGTCCACTGGATCGCGGTGGTCGTGTTCGCGCTTGCGGGTTCAGCGCTTCGCTCCCCACCGGCCGACGACGCGCGCTAGCCGATCAGCTCTCCGCCAGCGAATACGCGGCCCGGCTCGACATCGTGCAATGCCCCCCACACGTCTTCGAGTGGAACCCCGAGGCCTTCAGCGACGGCGTGGCAGGCGGCGCTGAGCGCGCGACCCGAGGCGCCAACGTCGTCACGAGGGCGCATCCAAACGTCGACGTACACGATTCGACCATCCCCGTCGACGGCCCGCCCGCCGACCGTCTCAGCGGCGAGCTCCTGGAAGGTGCACCAAACCCCGGCACGCTCACACGGAACCTCCTCGGCCACGCGCAGGGTCACACGTGCGAGCGCATCGGTCACCCGCTCTGCGTTAGCTGCGAGACCTCTGATGTGGACGGCGGGCAACCTGCTAGACCGCGGCGTCGC
>JANNQQ010000114.1:0-1656 GCA_031400835.1 Actinomycetes bacterium
ACGGCTCCGTCGCCGCGCGTGAGGGTTCTCGTCCTCACGACGTCGTACCCGCGACACGCCGGCGACGTCGCGGGCGCTTTCGTCGCCGATCAGGTCGTGCGACTACGAGCCATGGGGCTTGCGGTTGATGTCGTCGACCCAACGATGTTTCGCCACTACGGGATCGCATACGGGGATGGGATCGTGAACAACCTCCGCCGGGCGCCGTGGAAGGCGCTTGCTTTGCCGCTCTTCTTTCTCGGGTTCGCCGTGGCTGCGCGCCGGGCTGCACGGCATGCAGACGTCGTTCATGCGCACTGGCTTCCCTGTGGTCTGGTCGCCAGAGCGACAGGGAAACCGATCGTGCTCCAGCTCTGGGGCAGCGATGCCGCACTCACCCGACGCACTCCCTGGCTCTTTCGGCCCATTGTTCGCAAGGCGGCGCTCGTGGTGTGCGCATCGCGTGCTCTTGCCGCTGATGCGCTGGCGCTCGGTGCGCGCGACGTACGGGTTATCCCCAACGGTGTCGACCTGCCTCCGACGATGGCGGTGTCGGAGGAGCCCCCTCACATCCTCTACGTCGGACGGCTATCTGCGGAGAAGGGTGTGCGCGAGCTTGCCGTAGCGGCAGCCGGGTTATCCCTCCGGGTCGTCGGTGACGGCCCCTTGCGGTCATTGTTCCCTCACGCGCAGGGCTTCGTCGCACCCACTGAAGTCGGGTCGTACTACGAGAAGGCCGCCGTTGTGGTGGTGCCCTCACTGCGCGAGGGGTATGGCGTTGTCGCGCGGGAAGCGATGGCGTACGGGCGAGCGGTGGTTGCTACGCGGGTCGGCGGGCTCCCTGATGCGATCGAGGACGAGGTGACGGGTCTGCTCGTTCCCCCCGGCGATCCGGTAGCGCTGCGGGCTGCGCTCGAACGTCTCCTTGTCGATGGGGTTCTACGCCATTCTCTTGGTGAGGGTGCGCGCCACTATGCCGCGCAGCACCTTGGGTGGAACCGTGCGATCGAGGAGCTGTGCGGCGTCTACGAGGAGGCTGCCTCGTGAATCTCGCGCGTCGGGTGTGGCACCGGCTTCTCACGCTCACCGAGACCCGGCGAGGAGGCGTCCTCCTCTTCGCACTCGCCATGGGCGTACACGCGGTCGAGAGCATCGCCTGGCCCGTGCGCTTAGGAAGGGATTCGCTCTCCTACTTGCGCGCCTACAGCGAGGTCTTCGAGTGGCACGCGACGCTGCCGTGGCTCATGCTGCAACGGCCGCCGGTGTCGCCACTTCTCGTGGGCTCATCGCTCGACTACCTTGGCGGTTACGGAACCGAGATCGCGATGGCCGTTCTCTTCGCTCTCTCGGTTCTCGCCTGGTCGGCCGCTGCGCGTACCTTCGGCGCGGCCGCAGCGGCTGCGACCGCCATCGCGCTTGTCCTCTACCCGGGATACGGCGAGCTCTTCCACGAGGTCTCTGGTGATGCAGTGTTCGCCGCAGCATTTGCTGGCTGGGTGCTTCTCCTCGTACGCGCTGTGGATTCACCGACGGTTCGACGGTTTGCCGCCGTGGGATTGGGTGTTGTCGCGCTGTCGCTTGTCCGTCCGGGGAATCAAGTGCTCGTGCTTGTTGCGTTCGTTCCTTTGATTCTCGGTCTGCCGTGGCGACGCAGACTGGCGGTGGCGGCCGCGACCG
>JANNQQ010000115.1:0-8497 GCA_031400835.1 Actinomycetes bacterium
CCGCCTCGGGGTCACAGGTGCCCTGCGCGGGAGTCCCGCGCTCGTCAACCACGCCAAAAGGACGTCCGGGGCGAAGGTCGCTCCGCGCCAGTTCGGACAGAAGGAGGCATCATGAGGTTTCCGTTTCACCGCACCTTTGCCGTCGCCTTGGCATCCGGTGCCGCCATCGTGATTGTTCTAGCAACAGCGCAGTTCAGTCGCGCTTCACACCAAATCAGTAGCACCGGTCACTACAGCCACAGCAACGGCAGCTGTACCAGCAAAGTCGATCCAGTGACAATCGTGTTTACGGGAAGTGCTTCAACCGGAAATGTCAACCAAAACCTCATCCAACATACCGCGCTTGATCATGGCGCTAGCCCATTCCCGCAGAACTTCTCGACCTCCGGGCAGTGCCTCCAACAGACGGTCGACAAATCCTCGTGCGCCTTACTTGCGTGTACCCGAGACCACATCCGCGGGCGACAGGCCGCGGTCACCAATCCGACATACGGCACGACAACCCAAGCGACGCCGCACCATGAAGACTGGGTAACCGCTGCGATTGGGTGCTTTCCTGGAAATCACGCTGTCGACAAGGGTGGTTTGCAAACGGGCGGGACGAGCGGGTTCGACCGAGGCCGAACCCTAGTATTCAACGGTTTCAACGGCCAATCCGGTCATACAATCACCACGTTCAACTGGGGTAACACTATGGAGTTCGCCCAGTGCGATGGCGACATGGCTGGAAGCAACGGTCTCGTCTACTACATCACGATTCCGCACGGCCACTAGCCAGCGATTGGAGGGAGACGATCATGAAACGACTATTTCTTGGAATTCTACTCTCAGCGGGAATTGTTGGCGTCGCTTCCGCTGCCTCTCTCGCGTACGGTGATTCGGCGACCCAATCGCGCGCAGCGGTCAACCCGGTTGCGCTCAATGGGGACCTACGCCTCGCGGACGCGGCAGCGTTCGATGAATATGCGTTGTTCGCGCCAGGGCCCGGTTTTGACGGTACGCCGCTCGCGGCTATCACACGGAGGCGGGACAAGCCTGATCCGACTTTGCCCCCCGACGCCAGGCCGTCCGAAGCGAACTGGGTGAACTTTATCTACACCGACGGCTGCGTCCCCGCTACCTTCGGGCTCGACTGCAAGTCGATGGCGCAGGTACAAGTTTGGCCAGCATGCGAACGAAACCTCACCGTATATGGCCCAGCGCTCAAGGCTGGCAACTTACATCTCGAGCTGCTGGAGGTCAGAGGCGTCCCAGCTGCAATGTTCGATCAGGGAGAAATGCTCGAGATCTACAGCGGTAAGTCAACGATCGTGCTGTTCGCTGCTGATCGGACACGATTGTTGGCGCTTGCCGATCAGCTCGTGTCCATCAATAGCGCCGCGGTCGGAGCAGCCCAGACCCGTCGAGCGGACACGCTCCCCGCCCCAGTGTCTGGCGCGATGGAGGGAAAACTTACGTGTTCCCCACCGGTCTAGCGAGACTTCGCGTATCGGCAGAGGTCCGAGTTGGCGAGCATGGGTACTCGAACCGCAACCCTTGGCGGTCGCCCAGTCGATCAAAGCGGAGGCCGGCTCCCCGGCCTCCGCTCCTCTTACGATCCGCTCTCATCCTGCTTCTACCGATCGTGGCCGCAGGTTGTGGATCATCCGTCGATGCGGCTATTGACGATGCACAGCAGTATGAGCGGCTTCCGGTCTACTGGGCAGGAGTGCGGTTCGAGGATTGGGAGGTCACACGCCTTCAGGGCTTCAGCCCCAACAGAGCTTTCGTCGGCATGGTCTACGGGACATGCTCGCCGAGCGGAGGACTTGAGCCAAGCTGTGCCGTGCCAATTCAGTTGCAGATCAGCCCGCTCTGCTGGCAGCTGGAGGTCGCTGCACGCGATCAAGTGTGGCGTACCCGCCGGATCCGTGGAGCGCCGGTGGGGAAGGTCGACGGGGCACCCGTCATCTTCACTCGACGAACTCAAATCAAGGTTTACACGGGTCAGGGCGCGACGCCAGGCACAGCGCTTCGAGTGCTCAAAGCGCTCCGATCCATCAATACCGTCGAGCCGGTGATCGGCCCCAACGACCTGATCCCGCCGCCAGCACCCGGCGTGCTCGAAGGTACAACCCCCTGCACCACCAGGTAGACGTCCCCGTACGAGCGAAGGCCGCCCTTTCGGACGGCCCTCGCACTCCTACCTAGGATATTCGCCCTAGGGCGAAATCCCTACATCATCCCGCCCATACCGCCCATGTCGGGCATACCGCCACCGCCACCGGACTTCTCGGGAGCCTCGGCAACGATCGCCTCGGTCATCAGGATGTTCTTCGAGATCGACGCCGCGTTCTGCAACGCCGAGCGCGTCACCATCGTCGGATCGATAATCCCGGCCTTGACCAGATCCTCGACCTCACCGGTGTCGACGTTCAGACCGTGGCCCTTCTTGGCCGAGCGGACCTGATTGACAACGACCGAGCCTTCGAGGCCTGCGTTGTACGAGAGCTGCCGAAGCGGCTCCTCGAGTGCGCGCAGGATGATCGCCGTGCCGGTCTTCTCATCGCCCTCGAGCGACTCGAAGCTCTTCTTCACCGAATCAGCAGCATTGAGAAGTGCGACGCCGCCACCGGCAACGATGCCCTCCTCGAGAGCCGCACGTGTCGCCTGAAGAGCGTCCTCGACGCGATGCTTCTTCTCCTTCATCTCCGTCTCCGTGGCCGCGCCGACCTTCACGACGGCGACACCACCGGACAGCTTCGCGAGCCGCTCTTGGAGCTTCTCACGATCGAAGTCGGAGTCGGTGTTCTCGACCTCCGCCTTCAGCTGCTTGATCCGACCCTTGATCGCGTCGGAGTTACCCGCACCGTCCACGATCGTCGTCGAATCCTTGTCGATGACGACGCGACGGGCATGGCCAAGCTGCGAGAGCTTCGTGTTCTCCAGCTTGAGACCCATCTCCTCGGTGATTACCTCGCCACCCGTCAGGATCGCGATGTCCTCAAGCATCCGCTTACGACGATCACCGAAGCCCGGCGCCTTGACGGCGACGGCGGTGAACACACCGCGGAGCTTGTTGACGACGAGCGTGGCAAGTGCCTCACCCTCGACGTCTTCTGAGACGATGAGGAGCGGCTTTCCGGCCTGGATGACCTGCTCGAGCACCGGCAGAAGATCCTTGACCGCGCCGATCTTCTGGTTGGCGACGAGGATATACGGGTCGTCGAGCACGGCTTCCATGCGCTCTGCATCCGTGATCATGTACGGCGAGAGGTAGCCCTTGTCGAACTGCATGCCCTCCGTGAACTCGAGCTCGAGGCCGAAGGTCTGGCCCTCCTCGACGTTCACAACACCGTCCTTGCCGACCTTCTCGATCGCGTCCGCAATCACGTCGCCGATCTCGCGCTCGCGCGACGAAATCGTTGCGACACGGGCGATGTCTTCCTTGCCCGCGACCTCGGTCGACTGCTTCTTGAGGTCAGCGACAACCGCCTCGACCGCCTTTTCGATGCCCCTCTTCAGGCCCATCGGATTGGCGCCCGCGGCGACGTTCTTGAGACCCTCGCGGACAATCGCCTGGGCAAGCACGGTCGCGGTCGTCGTGCCGTCGCCGGCAACGTCGTTGGTCGCAGTGGCGACCTCGCGAACGAGCTGTGCACCCTGGTTCTCGAACGGGTCCTCGACCTCGATCTCTCTAGCAATGGTGACGCCGTCGTTGGTGATCGTCGGTGCACCGAACTTCTTGTCCAGCACGACGTAGCGGCCCTTCGGGCCGAGGGTCACCTTGACAGCATCAGCGAGGGCGTTGACACCGCGCTCAAGCGCCCGGCGGGCGTCCTCGTTGAACTTCAGCTCTTTGTGAGCCATCAGACTCATTTCCTCCTTTGAAGCGCGGTAATTACCTGACGACCTTCGCCAGGACGTCGGACTCGCGCAGGATCAGGACCTCGTCGCCGTCAACCTTGATCTCGGTGCCGCCGTACTTGGAGAAGATGATCTCGTCACCCTTCTCCACATCCATTGTGATGTGCTCCCCGTCCTCGTCACGCGGGCCGGGCCCAACCGCCAAGACGTTGCCGCGCTGCGGCTTCTCTTGAGCGGTGTCGGGCAGCACGATGCCGCTCGCCGTTGTCGATTCCTCGTCGAGGACCGAAACGATGATGCGGTCACCAAGGGGCTGCAGGTTCATGCAGATGCCTCCCTGAGGGACAGTCGTAGTTGCAGATTGCGTCGTATTGGCACTCTCGCGTCGAGAGTGCCAGCTAGAAGGTACCACATTGGCTCCTGCCTGGTGAACCGGAGGCCTCGGTGTGGTTATCCCTCAAGCGACCCGAGAGGATAGGCTCGCACCTGTGCCGACCTTCGCCCTGAACTTCTACTCGCCGACCGTGGCAGATCAGCTCCGCACCGGACGCAAAACCGCCACGATCCGGCTGGGCGACAAGTCGGCGAAGTACCGCAAGGGCATGATCGTCACCGTGCTCGTTGGGGTGCGATACGGCCAGCGCGAGAAGATGTTCGACGCGGTCATCGACCGCGTCGAGGTCAAAACGCTTGCCGAACTTTCACCACGGGAAATAGAGCACGACAACCCGCAGATGAAGCACGTCGATGAGTTCGTGCGTTTTCTTGGCCAGCTCTACAACCGCGATGTCTCTCCGACCGACACGGTGACCGTGATCCGCTTCTCCCAGATAGTCGGGACCATGTTTTGAGCGAAGCGGCCGCGTAGGCACTTCTGCCTGAGGCAGAATCGCCGGGAGAGCCCTCGTGCGGATCAAGACGGATCGACTCATCTTGCGGCGCTGGCGCGACGACGACGCAGAGGCACTCCACGCGATCCTCAATCATCCCGAGGTCGCATCGTGGCTCGGGGCGCAAACCCCCGAGGACATCAAAGGCATGCTCGAGCGTTACGAGTACAGCTGGGACACGCTCGGCTACGGGCGCTTCGCAGTCGACGATGCGACCACAGGGGAGCTCATCGGGCGGGTCGGCCTGATGTGGCAGGAGGCCTGGACGGCAACGCCAGACAGGGTGGAGGTCGGTTGGGCTATCGCACCGGGGCGATGGGGTGAGGGCCTTGCGACCGAAGCCGCGCGTGCCGCGATCGCCGACGGCTTCACGCGCGCCGGGCTCAGCCGCGTCGTCAGCTTTACGCTCCCGAACAACGTCGCGTCCCTCAAAGTGATGGAGAATTGCGGTCTAGCGTTCGGTGGTCATGCCGAGTGGGCCGGCCTCGACCACGTCTGGACATCGATCGGCTCGGCGCGCTAAGCCCGAGCATGACGCTCAGTCACCCGCTCGTAGCGGTTAACACACGCGAGCTACCCGGTCGCGCGCAGATATGCGAGCACCGCAAGCACGCGACGGTGGTCGCTGTCGGCTGGGGTGAGTTGGAGCTTCGAGAAGATCTGGCTCACGTGCTTCTCGATCGCGCTCTCGGTGACGAAGAGGCCCTCTGCGATCCCGCCGTTCGAGCGGCCCTCGGCCATCAGCTCGAGCACCTCGCGCTCGCGCGGTGAGAGCACGTCAAGCGGGCCTCGCCGGGCGACGAGTTGGCGGACGACCTCCGGATCCAAAGCAGTGCCTCCTTCCGCGACACGGCGTACAGCATCAGTGAACGCTCGTACGTCACCCACGCGCTCCTTCAGGAGGTAGCCGACCCCGCCTACACCGTCGGCCAGAAGCTCGGCGGCATACGCCTGCTCGACGTACTGCGAGAGCACAAGAATCGGAAACCCCGGTCGACGTCGCCGCGCTTCGATTGCAACGCGCAACCCCTCGTCGCGGAACGTCGGGGGAAGCCTGACATCCACCACAGCAACGTCAGGCTCCATCGTCATTGCCGCACGGAGAAAGTCGGATGGGTTATCCACAGCCGCGGCGACCTCGAAGCCACCCTCCTCGAGGAGCCTTACGAGCCCCTCGCGAAGAAGCGCGAGATCCTCGACGATTACGACGCGCATGGAACGTCCACACGCAGCACGGTTGGGCCACCGGCGGGGCTAGAGAGTGTGAGCGTTCCGTCGAGAGCTGCGACACGGTCGCGCAACCCCGTGAGTCCGGAGCCGTCTGGATCGGCGCCGCCAGTTCCGTTGTCCCCAATCTCAAGCACAAGCCTTCCTTCCTGGACGCGGCCATGAATGGTTGCGTGCGTCGCACGCGCATGCTTCTGGACATTTGTAAGCGCCTCAGCAACGACAAAGTAGGCGGCCGTCTCAACCGCCATCGGCATCCGCGTGGGCAGATTCACATCAACCGAAACCGGTACCCGACAGGTCGCCACGAGGCTCGAGAGCGCTGCATCGAGGCCCCTGTCGGTCAACACTGCCGGGGCAATGCCCGCAACGAGGTGACGAAGCTCGGCGATGGCTGTCGTCGCCTCGGTGTGCGCGGCCTCTATCAACTCTCTCGCGGCCGCCGGATCCGAGTCGAGTTTCTCCTTTGCAAGACCGAGATCGAGCGTGACTGCGACCATCCGCGCCTGCGCGCCGTCGTGAAGATCACGTTCGATGCGTCGGAGCTCCGACGTCTGAGCGTCGACCGACGCTGCGCGTGTCCGCGTCAGCTCGCTCACCCGGCGCTCGCCCGCGCCAGGAGAGAGGAGCAGCTGTGCGAGCCGCACCTGCCCGTGGGCGAACGCCGCGCAGACCCACGTTGTCACGTGCAGGAGGAGGAATCCGACGGCGCCGACCATCACACTGACCCAGACGGGGTGGTGGTTCCACTGGTCATCGGCCCAATCGTTGGCGCTCCCGTCGCCGAGCTCGATCGTGATCTGGTCGCCGCTGAGTGCCCATCCGTAGAACGGGAACGAAAGCGCCCATAACGTCACCGGCCAGAGAACCAGCGCCACGATTGAGCCGCAGAACCCGATGATCGAGACGAGGATCATCCAGCCTGCGTCCTTCCACGTCTGCGGATCAGTGCCAAGGGTCCTGACGATCGCGACGATGCCCGGGCGCGTCGGGCGGCGGTAGGACTGTTCTATCGCCGCCCCGAGAACGAGCGCCGCCCGCTGACGCTCGGCCCAGGCGATGCCGCGGTGCAGGTACGCCGTGCCGATCAGGATCGGCAGGCCGATGACGACGGGGAGTAAGACGATGCCGGCCGAGACCCCTGTCACGAAGACGGCGAATGCCAGGATCGAGAGAGGCAGGCCGAACACGAGGTACGCGAGTTCGCGATAGGTGATGACCCGGAACGGCCGGAACAAGATGGAGCGCATCCAGGCACGGTACGCCTCGCGATCCGGACATGGAATGCCGCTACCACCCACCTTGTCCTGTGGATAGCCTGAGCAGGCCCGTTTTTGGCGGTTACTTCCCCGGTCTGCGGATCGGCGAGCCAAAGAGCTCGTTCGGGCGCAGCTCTGCACCACAGTCCTCGCACTCGACCTGAAACGCAGACGGGAACCGGGCGTCACACGAAGGGCAGCGGTGGCGCATCTCCCCTTCGCAGAAGATGCATGCGGATGGGAGCAAGGCCTCGTCCGGCTCGAAGTATCGCTGGACGTGGCCGCACCCGAGGCAGAACGTGACCCAGTCGCCAAGCGTCTGACGTCGCTCCTCCTGGATCCAGTTGCGTTTCGGCTTCTCTGCTCTCGCCACGACATGAACGTACCGATACGGACATCGGCCGGCCGTGAGCAGCCCGGCCGAGCGGTTACAGTGCAGCTCGTGAAGCCGTGCTTGAGGGGATGCAGATGGCGGTAAGGGAAGCCGAGCCGGTCGGCTCGTTCCAAGAGGTGATGGAGGCAGGCCTCGACCGCGAGGATCTCCTCGCCATTTATCGAAACCTCCTGGTGACCCGTGGGGTCGAGGAACGCGGCCACATCCTGTACAAGCAGGGCAAGATTCCGGGTTCGTTCTACACGGGTCGCGGCAACGAAGCCGCAGCGGTCGGCATCGGGACGGCGATGGGGCCGCATGACGTCGGCACACCGATCCAACGCGACATGGGCGTCCACATCACGCGTGGGATCGAGCCCTGGCGGATCTTTGCCCAGTACATGGGCCGTATGGACGGGCCGTCGCGCGGACGCGACGGCAATGTCCACATCGGCGACGCGCGACTGGGCCTCCACGCGATGGTCAGCCACCTACCGGCGATGCTCCCCGTCGCCGTCGGAATGGCTCTCGCGTTTCGGATCCGCGAGGAGAATCGGGTCGCGATCGCCTGGACGGGAGAGGGCGCGGCGGCGCGCGGTGACGCGCATGAGGGGATGAATCTTGCCGGCGTACGACGGCTCCCTGTGGTCTTCATCATCGACAACAACCAGTGGGCGTACTCGACTCCTACCCACCTCGAGTACGCATGCGAGCACCTCGCCGATCGTGCTGCTGCGTACGGGTTCGATGGAGTTGTGGTGGACGGGACGGACGTGCTCGCTGTGTACCGAGAGGCCAGAAGCGCTATCGAGAAGGCCCGCGCCGGTGGAGGGCCGACGCTGATCGAGTGCCTAACGCTCCGGATGGAAGGGCACGCCGTTCACGACGACGCGTACTACGTC
>JANNQQ010000116.1:0-21771 GCA_031400835.1 Actinomycetes bacterium
CCAGGAGCTCCTTGGCCATAGCTCCCTCTCGACAACGCAGATCTATAGCCATGTCGACGCGAGACGCTTGCGCCGTGTCTACGACAGCGCCCACCCCCGCTCGTAGCCCCTGAGGACAAACCGACACACTCTCGGCACACGAGTTCGCGCATCGAAGAACCGGTGTCTGACACCGGTTTTCCACAGCTTGCAGCCGCTACGGCTCGGGTAGCGGCAGGCCCCCTCAAGATCGCTTGCAGGACGAACGACCCACGGCACCGAATGGAATCGCCGTGGCTAGTGTCCGCGATCACGATCAGGAGTTTGAGCGCTGGCTGCTCCTTCTCTCCGCTGCGCGCTCGCCGCGCACCGTCGACGCCTATCGTCGGGACGTGACCTCCCTCGCGGTCGCAAGCGGAGGTCGCGCCGGTGAGGCGACCGCGCCAGACATCGAAGCATGGATCGCCGGGATGAGAGAGGCAGGGCTGGCCTCCTCGACACAGGCCCGACGCCTCGCCGCAGCCCGGTCGTACTTTCGGCATCTCATGCTCCTCGGGGTTCGCACCGACAACCCAGCCGCTGCTGTGACGCCGCCGCGGCGCAACCGGACGCTCCCACGCACGCTCTCCCCTGCCGAGGCAGAACGGCTCGTCGACGCCGCAAACGGGTCAACCCCGCGGGCATTGCGCGACCGTGCGCTGGTTGAGCTGCTCTACGGCGCCGGGCTTCGGGTCTCCGAGGCCATCGGCCTCGCACGGACCTCGGTCGATCTCGATGGACAGCTCGTCCGTGTTCTTGGCAAGGGTGGCAAGGAGCGCATTGTTCCCCTTGGCCGCCCGGCGGTCGAGGCCGTCCGTCGCTACCTCGCGCTTGGGCGGTCGCAACTCGACCGTCGGCACCGACCTGACCTCTTTCTCAATGCCCGCGGCGGAGCACTCACCCGCGCCGGTGCATTCTTCATCCTTCGCCGTCTCGCCGAAAAGGCCGGCCTCGAGCCCGGTCGGGTCCACCCCCATCTGCTCCGACACTCGTTCGCAACGCATCTCCTGGAAGGCGGCGCCGATCTGCGGAGCGTCCAGGAGATGCTCGGGCATGCCGATCTGACCACCACCGAGCGCTATACCCACGTCTCCGACAAACGGCGACAGGAGACCTACTTCGCCGCGCATCCCCACGCTCAACGACGCACGACGCGTACCACCCCAGACACCGCCGTTTAGGCGGCTGCGTCGGCTGCGGCTATCGCTGCTGCGACGACCTCGGGGGCTGCATCTACCAGCGTGACGTGCCCGATCTTTCTTCCCGGGCGCGGCTCCTTCCCATAGAGGTGGACGTGGGCGCCCGGAAGCGCGAGCAGTTCATCGTGCTGCTCCACGCCGCCAAGGAGATTGACCATGACCGACCTCCCGAGAGCTGCGGTCGACCCCAGGGGAAGCCCGAGGACTGCTCGCAGATGGTTCTCGAACTGCGAGGTCTCGGCGCCGTCGATCGTCCAGTGGGCAGTGTTGTGAACGCGCGGAGCAAACTCGTTTGCGAGCAGCCGGCCGCCAACCTCAAACAACTCAACCGCGAGCACTCCGATGTAGTCGAGCTCGTCGAGGAGCGCCCTCGCGATCGTCTCGGCCTCCTCCTGGGGTGCATCGCGAGCGGGGGCCTGCGAGACACGAAGGATCCCAGCTCGGTGGAGATTCTCGGCAAGCGGCCAGAATCTCGTCTCACCGTCTCGACCGCGGACGGCCACGATTGACAGCTCCCGATCGAACGAAAGGAACTCTTCCGCGAGTTCGTCCTCGGCGAGCACCTCGAGGGCGTCGACCCGACGCTGCCCCTTGCCGTCATAACCGAGCCGCCGCGTCTTGACGAGCGCAGGGAGCCCGGTGTCGGCCAGCGTGCCGAACGCTGCGGTAGCGATCCCAAGACGGCGGAAGAGCTGCTTCTCGCGGAGTCGGTCCTGTCCCTCCTGAAGCGCAGCCGAGCCAGGCACCGCGCCCACCCGCTCAGCTGCCGCGACGGGGACGTTCTCGAACTCAAACGTGACAGCGTCTGCATCGGTAGCGAGCCGATCCAGCAGCTCGGGATCGTCGTAGGCACCGACAATGAGCTCGCCAACCTCACCTGCGCAGGCATCGGCCGCGGGATCGAGAAACCGCATGCGAACGCCAAGCTCGCGCCCCGCGAGACCGAGCATGCGTCCGAGCTGGCCGCCGCCGATGCACCCGACGAGCGTGACGGCTACCGACCTTCGGTGGCGACGCTTGGATCAGGGCGCGCGAGTACCGCGCTGGTCTGCGCCTCGCGGTAGGCACGGAGCCGCTCAGCGAGCGCTTCGTCCGTGAGAGCGATGACCGCCGCAGCGAGCAGCGCAGCGTTGATCGCGCCCGCGCGCCCGATTGCAAGCGTGCCAACCGGGACACCCGCGGGCATCTGCGCAATCGAGAGCAGCGAATCGAGACCCGATAGCGCCTTCGACTCGATCGGAACGCCGAACACCGGGAGCGTCGTCTTCGCCGCGGTCATCCCGGGGAGATGCGCCGCTCCCCCTGCGCCAGCGATGATGACCTTGAGTCCACGTCCTGCCGCCCCCGCCGCATACTCGAACAGGAGGTCCGGCGTTCGGTGAGCCGAGACCACGCGTGTCTCATTTGGCACGTCTAGCTGCGCAAGCGTCTCGGCCGCGTGACGCATCGTCTCCCAGTCCGACTGGGAGCCCATGATCACGCCAACGCGGGACTCACCGGCAGCCATGACTACTTCCCCTTTGTGTTGCGCTTCTTGACGAGGAGAAGCGAGACAGCTCGCGCTGTCTTACGAACCTCGGCATCGCCTTCGTCGTCGGCAGCGATGCTGTCAAGAATCGAGATTGTTGCCGGGTCGGGAGCTCCGTTTCGGAAGCAGACGATCGCCAGCCTGCGCACAGCAGCGTTCGTGTCTCCCGACGCGAGGTTGTGGAGGAGTGGTCGAAACTTCGCGACATCACCAGGGTGGCCACGCGAGAGCGATTCGAGCGACATGATCGCCGAGCCGCGAACGACGGGGCTCTCATCATCCAGGCCACGCCGCAACAGCTCAATCTTGGCTCTGAACTTGAACTGTGCCAGCGAGCGAAAGGCCACCCCGCGGACGCGGTAGTCGGTGTGCCGTGCCGAGGCTTCGAGCTCGTCGTCCCACTGCGAACGTAGCTGCGCGAGGGCTCGCTCATCTCCGGCGTTCGCCAACTCCTCCGCGTGCTTGGCCGCTTCGTCGAGTGTCACGGTGTCCTCTAGACCGCCGACAACGGACGCGGGCCTGGCCCGATGTACCTTGCGGACGGCCGCACAAGTCGGTCGAGCCGCTTCTGCTCGAGAATGTGAGCCGACCAGCCCGCGGTGCGGGAACAGGCGAACATCGCGGGCGCCAATGGCGGCGGTATCTCAGCGATGTCGAGCACCACTGCCGACCAGAACTCGACGTTGGTCGCAAGAACCCGATCGGGTTTGCGACGGTGAAGCTCCTCGAGTGCGACCCGCTCAAGCTCCTCGGCGACCTCGAATCTTGGCGATCCGAGCTCCTTGGATGTTCCGCGCAAGAGCCGCGCGCGCGGGTCCTCGGCACGGTATATGCGGTGCCCGAAGCCCATCATGCGCTCGCCCCGGTCGAGCAGGCCAACGACGTAGTCGTGGACGGAACTCGCCGCTGCAGCCGCGTCGAGCATCGGCAGGACGCGGGCCGGCGCGCCACCGTGAAGCGGTCCCGAGAGCGCACCAACCGCAGCCGAGAGCGTCGCGGCGCAATCGGCTCCAGTCGAGGCGACGATACGCGCCGTAAACGTGGACGCGTTCAATCCGTGTTCTGCGGTGCAGATCCAGTAAGTGTCGAGCGCGCGCGCATGGATCGGATTGATCTCGCCGCGCCACTCGAGCAGGAACCGCTCGGCGGTGGTCGCACCCTGGAGGACGACGTCAGCCGAAATGGCGCCCTCATGCCCGTCGGCGGCGCGCGCCGAGCGCGCTGCGATCGAGATGAACGCTGCCGACATTCGACGGAGATCCTCTTTGGCCTGGTCGTCCGTGATGTCGATGAGCTGGCCCAGCTTCCAAGCCGCGCCCAGCCGTGCCGTCTGGATCTGAAGATCTGCTGGCCCGTCGCCGGTGAGTCGCATGTCCCCGAGATCCTCCGACGGCGGCAGGCCTGGTTCCGGCGATTCGTCGACCAGGAGACCCCAGACCTTCTCGAACGGGACCTGCCCGACGAGATCCTCAATGTCGACCCCGCGATAGCGCAGCGCGCCGCCGTCGCGATCGGGTTCGGCGATCTCTGTCTCGAAGGCGATCACACCCTCAAGACCAGGCTTGAACTCGCTCATGGGGCTCCTCTTCCCGTGGTCTCCAGTCACCTGACGGTACCTCAACGGCCGACTATCGAACCGGGGCTATCCTCACTCAAGTGACTCACACCATCACACTCGTCCCCGGGGACGGTACGGGGCCCGAGCTCACCGAGGCAACCCGCCGTGTCCTTGAGGCAACGGGCGTTCTCTTCGAGTGGGACGTGCGACACGCTGGCGTCGATGTCATGGAGCTAGAGGGAACGCCGCTTCCAGCTGCAACGCTCGATTCCATCCGTCGCAATCGGGTAGCGCTCAAAGGCCCGATCACGACGCCGATCGGCACTGGCTTTCGGTCGGTCAACGTCGCGCTGCGACACGAGCTTGGCCTCTACGCGTGCATCCGCCCGTGTAAGACCTTCCTCGGTGTCCGGTCGCGGTACGAGGGCGTCGACCTTGTGGTCGTGCGGGAGAACACCGAGGATCTCTACGCGGGCATTGAGTTCGAGTCGGGTACCGAAGCTGCCGCTGAGGTCATCGCGTTTCTCAACGCCCGAAGTACGAAGGCGATCGCTCCGTCGTCTGGGATCTCGATTAAGCCAATGAGCCCGGAGGGATCCGAGCGCATCATCCGCTACGCGTTCGAGTACGCGCGAGACCATGGTCGCCGCCGCGTCTCGTGCATCACCAAGGCGAACATCATGAAGCACACCGACGGCCTCTTCCTCAGCGTCTTTCGCGAGGTCGCGAAGGAGTTTCCGGACCTCGAGGCGTGGGAGACGCTCGTCGACGCGCTGTGCATGGGGCTCGTCCAACGTCCCGAGGAGTTCGATGTTCTCGTACTGCCAAACCTCTACGGCGACATCATCAGCGATCTCACCGCTGGTCTTGTTGGCGGTCTCGGCGTTGCTCCAGGCGCGAACATCGGAGAGCACGCCGCGGTGTTCGAGGCGACCCACGGCTCGGCACCGAAGTACAAGGGCCTTGACAAGGTGAATCCGACCGCGATGATCCTCTCGGGCAAGCTGATGCTCGACTACCTCGGCGAGCGAGACGCTGCAGAGCGGCTCGAATCAGCCGTTGCGGCGGTCATCGCAGAAGGCGATCAGGTCACATACGACCTGAAGCCGAGCCGGGATGATCCGTCCGCCGTCGGCACCGCCGCGTTCGCGGACGCGATCATCCGCCGCTTAACCCTCTGAATGCACGACAAGAGACGAAAGGACACCGACACGTGAACGGCAGGAAGAAGGTGACAGTCGTCGGCGCCGGCAACGTTGGCGCGACCTGCGCGCTCGAGCTCGCGCGACGTGACTACGCGGATGTCGTGCTCGTCGACATCGTGCCGAACTTCGCTGCAGGTAAAGCCCTCGACATGAACCAGATGGCGTCGGTTACGGGGTACGAGCCGAATGTGCTGGGCACGGACGGCTACGCCGAGACGAAGGGTTCCGACGTCGTTGTGATCACTGCCGGCCGGCCGCGCTCTCCTGGGATGAGTCGCGACGACCTCGTGACGACAAACGAGGCGATCGTCGCCTCGGTCACCAGAGAGGTCGCCCGTCGCTCTCCCAAGGCAGTCATCGTGGTCGTCTCGAACCCGCTCGATGCGATGTGCCACGTTGCGCACGCCGTCTCGGGATTCCCAAAGGAGCGTGTCGTCGGCATGGCCGGGATCCTCGACACGGCACGCTTCTCGGCGTTTATCGCCTGGGAGACCGGCGCCTCGGTGAAGGACGTCCAGGCAATGGTTCTCGGTGGTCACGGCGATCAGATGGTCCCTGTGGTCTCTGCCACAACGGTAGGTGGTGTTCCGCTCACGCAGCTCACGACAAAGGCCAAGATTGCGAAGATGGTCGAGCGAACGCGGAAGGGCGGAGGCGAGCTCGTCAACCTGCTCGGGACGTCCGCCTGGTACGCGCCGGGGGCTGCCGCCGCGCAAATGGTCGATGCCATCTGCCTCGACCAGAAGCGCGTGCTCCCCTGCACCGCTCTCCTTGAGGGTGAGTACGGAGTCGACGGTTTGTACATGGGCGTGCCCGTGAAGCTTGGCGCAGGCGGCGTCGAGGAGATCGTCAAGCTCTCACTCGATGCGGCTGAGAGGAAGATGCTGAAGGTCTCGACCGCCGCGGTGAAGGATGTCGTCGGCGTTCTCACGCACAAGTAGACCTTCAAACGCGCTGAACATTCGCAGCGGTAGGCTTCTGCGGCTATGAACCTCGGACTCACCGGTCGCACGGCCATCGTCTGCGGCGCCTCATCCGGCATGGGCCTCGCGATCGCCGAGTGCCTTGCCGCTGAAGGCGCCAACGTGGCCATGATCGGCCGCCGGCGGGATCTCCTCGAACGGGAGGCCGAGCGCCTCGGCGCGCTTGCCGTGCAGGGCGACATCACCATCCCGCTACACCTCGAGCGCCTCGTCGAGACGACACTCGAGGCTTTCGGCGGCATCGATGTGCTCGTGCTGAACGGCGGCGGCCCACCCGCCGGCGCAGCTACCGCGGTGACTCCGCTGGCGATTGAGGAGGCCATCGGCCTTCTGCTGCTTCCCTTTGTCGGTCTCGTGACGCTCTGCCTCCCTCACCTCCGGACGAGTGGACGCGGGCGGATCGTCGCGATCGAATCGAGTTCCGTGCGGGAACCCATTACAGGGCTCGCGCTGTCGAACGCCGTGCGACCCGGTGTGGTCGGTTGGCTTAAGACGCTTGCACGCGAGCTCGCAGCCGACGGGATCACCGTCAATACGATTGCCCCAGGGCGCATCGACACGGCACGGATGCAGGCTTTGTATGGGCCTGCGGGGCCGTCGGCCGAGGATCTCGCACAGATACCGGTAGGGCGACTGGGCACGGGGGCCGAGATCGGAGCCGTTGCGTGTTTCCTAGCGTCCGAAGGTGCGTCGTACGTCACCGGAACGGTCATCCCGGTCGACGGCGGCCTCAGCCGCTCGCTCCTGTGAGAACACCCGCGTGAGGCGCCTCCCATTCGGCAGCATCGCTTTGGCCGGTGCAGCGCTGCTCGCAGTGCTCGCCATCTATGCGATGCGCACCTCCTCGGGTGACTTCCTCTACGTCCCCAATGAAGCCTCACCGGTGGCCGCAAATGTCGAGGTCGAAGGCTATCCCGACGCCGATATGAAGGGTGGGATCTACTACGTCGACGTCATCGTGCGCGAGGAACGTTGGATCGAGCGCATCCTCACCTTCCTGCGACCCGACGGTGCGACGGTCGTTGCAAGAGAGGCGGTAACGGCCCGAGGTGAGACGTTTGAGGAGCGCCGCGCAAAGGCGAAGGCCGAGATGACCCGATCGGAGCAGGTCGCGGCGGCGGTCGCGCTTCGCGCGGGTGGCTTGAAGGTCACGGCGATCCCCCGCGGTGTCTTCGTATCCGGGGTCGCAAGCGACGTGCCAGCGGCGCTCGTGCTTGAAGAGGGTGACGTCATCCTCCGCGCGGGCAAGCAGCCGACGAAGACCCTCGCCGCGTTGCGTCGGGCCGTAGGCGCCCTGAAGCCAGGACAGCAGATCCAACTCCACATCCGCCGCGCGGGCAAGAGGCTCGACAAGCTGGTCAAGACCGTTGCGTCTATCCACGAGCCCGGACGAACCGTCATCGGGATCCAGGTGGAGCAGGACGCAAGGATCGAGCTCCCCCTCAAGGTCAAGATTGATCTCGGAGAGGTCGGAGGACCATCGGCCGGGCTTCCGTTCGCTCTCGAGGTTCTTCAAGAGCTCGGGAACGACATCGATCGCGGATACAAGGTCGCAGCGACCGGAGAGATATTGCTCGACGGGACCGTTGGGCCCGTCGGTGGGCTCAAGCAGAAGACACTCGGTGTACGCGCGTCCGGAGCAGACATCTTCCTCGTTCCGGCTGGGGAGAACGCACGAACAGCGCGGCAATACGCAGGCGGCATGAGGATTGTCCCTGTGGAGAGCTTTCAACAGGCGTTGCGTGCACTGAGAACACTCCCGGCCAAATAGCGATTTTGCAGGTGTTTTGCCTGCCGGGACGACACGCGCAATTTGCGGGGTTTTCATCCGCCGATGCCTTGCGAAGACCCTAAACGGTCGCGAGAATCCTGCTGTTCACCGGATCGGCGCCACACATCGTGCGTGCTGATCACAACTAGCAAAAGGATCCATGAGCAAACGCTCCATCTTGTCGTGCACAAATTGCTATTTCCGTCAGGCGGGGTTGTGTGCGCTCCCCGGCGATACACCATGTCCCACCTACCGCGCCGCTGCAAAGGCCGGATTGATACCGCCGCCACAACCCCAGTTGCTCGCGCGGTCCCACCCATACGCCGAGAGCTCGCGACCACGCGTCCCGGTCGGCAGCGCCGCTGCCACGCTGTAGCATTTCGGCGGTGAGCAATCTCCCAGTCAAGGCGAGCCCCTCGGACAAGAGTCCGAACTGGATCGCGATCGTCGGTGCCCTCGTGGCCGTGTACGCGATCGTCTTCCTCGTTCTCAACAACGATCAGGTCACGATCCGGTTCTTCCCTTTCTTTGAGGTCCGAACATCGCTGATCGTCCTCGTGCTGCTGAGCATGGGGTTAGGCGCAGTTCTCGCCTTATTCGGGCCTGCGTGGTGGCGCCGCCGACAACGCGGGAAACAGGCCCTCCGCACGTAACGGGTTCCGCGGTAAACCGCGGGTCATCGCACTACGTCGAAGGTGGAATGAGGCTCGCGAGCAACGCGACGCCCTCGGCGATGCGCTCAGGAGTCTCATAGCTGAACGCCAACCGCGCGGCTGTTTGACCGCCTTCGCCGGGCGGGAAGAAATCGGTACCGCGTACGAAGGTGACGCCAGCCGCGGTGGCGCGCGTCAGTAGCTCAGCCGCATCGACCCCCTCGCCGAAGTCGGCCCAGAGGAAGTAGCCACCCTCGGGATGACTCCACGTCACCGAGCCGGGCATCTCACGCTCAAGCGATGAGAGCATCGCCTCCTTGCGTACCCGGAGAAGTCCCTTGATGCGCTCGAGGTTGCGCTCGTACGCACCACGGACGAAGAGCTCGTGGATCGCTGCCTGCGGAAGCAGAGGGGGCGAAATCGTGGTCGAAACCGCGCGATCCTCGAAGCCGGGAACAACGCCCTCGGTGAGGACGAAGTAGCCAACCCGTAGACCCGGCGCCACCGTCTTCGAGAACGACGACGTGAAGGTCACGCGCGAACCACCCTCAAGCTCATGCATCAGCGGTTGAGGCTCGCCCTCGTAGCGCACCTCGCCGTAGGGATCGTCCTCGAGGACGTCCAACTCGTACGTCGCTGCCAGCTCGGCAAGACGCTGCCGGCGCGCCCGACCGAGCGTGCGACCGCTTGGATTCTGAAACGTGGGAATCGTGTAGAGGAACGAGATGTCGCCGCCTCGTTGCAACTCGGCTTCGAGCGCATCGAGGTCGAGGCCCTCGGCGTCCATGGGAAGTGCGACGATCTCGGCACCCTGCCAGCCGAGAAGCTTGAGTGGCCTGTCATAGGTAGGCGCTTCGACGAGCACACGACCCGTCTTTTGCGCCAGCTGGGCGGAGGCGTAGTGAACGAAGCCGCCAAGTCCACCCACCGTGAGATAGACGCGACCGGCGGGAACGCCGTGCCGTTGAGCCAGGAGCTCACGCAGCGGCCCGTAGCCTCCACCCTGACCATACGAGAGGATCGTTTCCCCGTCGCGCTCCAGCGCAGCCTTCACGCAATCAGCGATCAGATCTGGGGAGAGGCACTCGGGCGCGGGTGCGCCACGCGCAAACGAGATCGGGGCCATGCACCGAGGGTACCCGAGCACCGCTAGCCGTTCTGACAGAACCCGCTGCTACGCTTGTCTATAGGGACGGCAGAGTGTCGCCCCGTGGGATCGGTTCGCCTTTCGGCCTGTGGCTCGGGATGCGGTACAGATCTCGATACCGCCCCGCAGTTGGGGCACCGAAAGGAAAAAATGGATCAGATCACATTCGCCACGCTCGGCGTGAGCGCAGAGGTGGTGGACGCACTCGCGGAGCGCGGCATCGAAAGCCCGTTTCCGATTCAGGAGCAGGTCATTTCGAAGGCGCTTGCGGGAAGCGACATCCTCGCAAAGTCACCTACAGGCTCGGGTAAGACGCTCGCATTCGGTCTCCCGCTCGTGGATCTCCTGGAGGCGGACGAGCCTCGCCCTGCGGCCCTCGTCCTTGTCCCTACGCGTGAGCTCGCGCTCCAGGTGACCGAGGAGCTCGTCAGCGTGGCGCGCGCACACCGCCTGACGGTTGCGTCCGTGTATGGCGGCGTCCCTCTCCCAGCGCAGGCGCAAAAGGCATCCGACGCGCACATCGTGGTTGCGACGCCGGGTCGGCTTCAGGACCTCGTCGACCGTCGCATGCTGTCAATCGACGCGGTAAGGATTCTCATCCTCGACGAGGCCGACCGGATGCTCGACATGGGTTTCAAGCCCCAGGTCGACCGCATCGTCAAGCGCCTCTCGAGCGACCGTCAGACGATGTTTTTCTCTGCGACTCTCGACGGCGAGGTGGGCGAGCTCGCCCGGCTCTACACGCGGTTTCCTGTTCGCGTCGAGGCCGAGCTCCCGGACGACCTGGCGTACGGCGAAATCGCGCACCGGTTCGTTCCGGTCACACTTGACTCCAAGCTTGAGGCGCTCGTGGGACTCGTCCGAGCCGAAGAAGGCCTCACACTCGTGTTCGTCCGTACGAAACGTGGTGCCGACCGGCTCGCACAACGGCTTGAGACAGCAGGGATCGATGCGTTGGCGATGCACGGAGACCTGTCGCAGGCACAGCGCGAGCGTGCGCTTCAACGGTTCGAAAGCGGCAAGGTGTCGACGCTGATTGCGACCGACGTTGCCGCGCGCGGGCTCGACCTTGACGACGTCACGCTCGTGATCAACTACGACCCGCCGGAGGATGGCAAGGCGTATACACACCGTGTGGGTCGAACCGGTCGTGCGGGACGCTCCGGCGATGCGGTCACGCTCGTGCTCCCAGATCAGCAGGCCGACGTCAGCCGCGTCGCGCGGTTGAACGGACAGGCCGAGAAGTTCGAGGAGACAGGCATGAAGCTCGCCGCCCCAAAGCTTGTCTACTCCTCGAGAGGCCGCAACTCCAAGTGGGGACCGGTCAGGCCGCGTCGCAAGATCTAGCGGTAGCACCACCGTCCAGTCCAGACTTCAGTCTGCACTGGCCTCTACGGTCTACTCGAAGTAGGTGTCGTCGTGCGTGTAGGCGGGCACGCAACAGCACAGAAGTCGCACTCCGTCATCGGCTGCGACGAGCTCGTGCCACGCTCCCGGAGGAATCAAGATCGCATCGCCGACCCCGACCTCCGCGGTCTCCCCGTCGATCTCCATCTTCCCTCCACCCTCAACGATGAGATAGATCTCCTCGGCGAGGCGATGGTAGTGCCGTTGCGTGGACTGCCCTGCGACGAGGCTGCCCTCCGCCAGCGATTGGACGGGTGTATGCAAGTACTCGCGGATCGTCGAGCCGTCCTTCGTGGTGAATGGCTCGAGCTTGGCGTAACGGGCGATCTCCATGGCGGCAGACTACTCGCGAACCAGCACCGTCCAAGGCCTCAAGCGATCAGACGATCCGCGACGCCTCGATCACCAGGTTGATCGCCGACACGAGGGTGATCGCGACCAGGACGAGCGGGACGGCGATCCTCAAGATTGGCCGGAAGAGCTCCACTGCCCCGGCCCGCCGCGCCCCGAGAGCGACTCCACCGACGATGGCAGCGAGGACGAGGGCGATCGTGCCCGCCGCCGCTGCGGCAAGGAGCACGCCGACGAGCGTGCGGTGTTGTTGTCCTGGCTCGTGGTCGACCCAACGCTCTACAAGCACAACGACGAGCGCAGCCGCAAGTCCCGGAAGAGCGACGAAGAGGATCACCGCAAGGCTCGCCGGCTGGAGGAGCGTGAAGTCGACGCCGTCCTCATGCACGAAACTGGCGCCGCCAGCCGCTGCTGCGAGCAGCGTCCAGAGCGGGAGTCGTAGACGGCGTGGGATCGCGCCGCGCGCGGCTGCATAGAGCAACCCGTTCGCGGCGCCGACGAAGGTCATCCCGCCAATGAGGTTGAACGTGTCGGTCGACACAACTCCGATCTCGAAACCGTCGTCCGAGGTCACGCCGATCACGGTGTCGGGTGAGGTCAGTCGCAGCAGCAGCATCGCGAGTCGACCACCGACTCCACCGATCAGGAACCCGGCGATCGCACCGGAGCCCGTGCCGACAAGCACCCACCAGGCAACCGAACTGGCGTCGTCTCCCACCTGCACCCTACGCGGAGATTCCATAAATAGGAAGATATAGTCCTTTTGGCGGTAACGTGCAAGACTTCACCCGTGCGCAGGAAGCCTGGAGCCCTCGTCCCACTGGAGTTCTCGATCCTCGAGGTCGCCTGTTCGAGAAACGAACCATTTCACGGGTTTGAGCTTGCCAAGGCGCTTGCCGACACCGAGCGCTCGCGGACGCTGACAGCACACGGCACCCTCTACAAGGCGCTTGCGAGACTCGCCGATCAAGGGCTGCTCGACTCCGAGTGGGAGGATCCGGACATCGCGATCCGCGAAGGGCGTCCGCGCAGGCGGCTGTACCGGATTACAGGCGCCGGCGCCCGTCGGGTCGCAGTGGAGCAGAGCCTCCCGACTCGACTCGGCACCGCCCCGGGGCTCGCATGAAGGGCGCGCAGCTGGTTCTCTGGTGGGCGGACCGCTACACGCGCGGACTGCCCGAAAGTGAACGCGATGCCCGAAGAGACGAGATCGCAAGCGACGTCTGGGAACACGGCAGTGCGCTGGGCGACGGTCCAAGGTCACGGCTCTTGCTGACGTCGCGATGGCTCCGCGGCGTTCCCGCCGATCTCAGCTGGCGGCGAGCCCAACGCCACGGTCACAAGCGCCTCCCCACGCGAGCGAGCGTGATGCGCGGTCTGGGATGGGCGCTCGGCGGGCTGGGGTACGTCATTCTGCTGACCGCTCACGGATGGAACGCCACAGCCCTCGTCGGACTCGACCTCTACGGCCAGGATTGGGAGCAAGGCGACGTCGCCACCGGGGCGCGAATCAGTGGGACGCTGCTTACGGCGCTCGTCGCCGGAGGTCTCCTGCTTCATCGGCTCCCGCTCGCAGGTGCGATGCTGATTGCCATTGGGTCATTCATGACCCTGGTCGTCTACTGGTGGATGATCCCAGTGACCGGGCCGTGCGGAATCGCGGTGACGATCGCAGCCGTCATCCTCGCGAGCCGGCGTCACGCGTCTCAGGTACGGGCGATCTCAGCCACCAGCTGAGCGGTCTCGGTCGGCGTGGTGCCGACGCGGATGCCCTTCGCCTCAAGCGCAGCCTTCTTGCCCTCGGCGGTACCCGAGGAACCTGAGATGATCGCGCCAGCATGCCCCATCGTCTTGCCCGGCGGGGCGGTGAAGCCAGCGATGTAGGCCACGACAGGCTTCGTCACCGCTTCCTCGATGAATGCCGCGGCCTTCTCTTCCTCGTCACCACCGATCTCCCCGACCATCACAATGAACTCGGTCTCGGCATCGGCCTCGAAACGCCCAAGGATGTCGATGAACGATGAGCCAACGACGGGATCGCCACCGATCCCGACAATGGTGGAATTCCCAAGGCCCATCTGCGTGAGCTCATGCCCGATCTGGTAGGTGAGAGTTCCCGAACGTGAGACAACGCCGATCGAACCCGCGGTAAAGATCTCAGCGGGGATGATCCCGACGTTCGCCTTGCCGGGCGAAAGAGCGCCAGGACAGTTCGGACCGATCAGCGTGACGCGACGCGGGCCAATGAACGTATGCAGGCGGAGCATGTCGTGAGCGGGAACGCCCTCGGTGATACAGATCACTGTCTCGATTCCTGCGTCGACGGCCTCATAGATCGCATCGGCAGCAAACGGCGCCGGGACGAACACCATCGACGTGTTGGCGTCACACATACGGACGGCCTGCTCGACGGTGTCGAAAATCGGCACGCCTTCGACATCCTGGCCGCCCTTCCCGGGCGTCACACCAGCGACGAGGTTCGTCCCGTATGCGCGATTGCGCAGCCCGTGGAATCTTCCCTCCGACCCGGTTAGCCCTTGAACGACAAGGCGGGTGTCGTTGTCGACAAGAATCGCCATTCGCCGGTTAGAGCCCTCTGACCGCGCGGATCGCGATCTTGTCGAGGGTCAGCGTCCCGTCGGCGACCCGTTCGCCGAGCAGTTCCTTCGTGCGCGCTGCATCCTCACCATCGCAGCCTGTCCGAACAAGCCAGGCCGCGAAGTCGAACGAATGGGCGAAGAAGCGAACCTCGTCGATCGCGAGACCCGTGTCGGAGATGAAGCCACGCCACTCGGCATCGGTGTAGTTGCGAACGTGCGATGGGTCGCGGAGCCTCTCGGCCTGCTCAACCTGATCGGTCATGAACATCGTGTCGACGATGACGAGCGTCTCTCGCGCAACGCGGGCCATCTCCCCCACCGCCTTGCCGACGTCCTTGAAATGGTGTGCGGCTGTACGGCACGCGACCACGTCGAAGCTTTGATCGGCAAACGGCAGTGACTCGGCACCACAGACGACATCAGGGTGCATTCCTGGCGCGGAATCGCAGGTAATCACGTCGATCCCTGCCTCGCGGAGCCGACGAGCTACGTGACCTCCACCCGTGGCAACATCGAGCGCGGTGCGGGCACCGTCTGCCCAACCAACAAGCGCTTCAAGATCCTGACCCCTTCGATGCGCGTCGGACTCGACGTACATGGCCGCTCGCTCATTCCAGAGGTTGGTCACGCTGCGAGCTCCACCGCGAGTGCTGCCGCTTCCAGCATCGTGGGCGAGACGCGCAGATTCGCGGGCGCTGCGTCGGCGAGGATCCGACGCCCCTCCTCCGCATTCGTCCCATCGAGCCGCACGACGATCGGCAGCTCGAGCTTCATGTCGGCGAGCGCCTGGAGGATTCCACGCGCTACCTCATCGCAGCGGGTGATACCCCCGAAGATATTGAAGAAGATCGCCTTTACCTGCGGATCCTGCGTGATCACCGATAGCGCATCGACAACACCCTGGGCGTCGCCACCGCCGCCGAGGTCGCAGAAGTTCGCAGGCCGACCGCCCGCGAAGGTGACAACGTCGACCGTGGACATCGTCAGGCCAGCACCGTTGCCGAGCACACCGACCTCGCCGTCGAGCTTGACGTACGTGACGTGCTTTTCACGCGCCAGAGCCTCAAGCGGATCGGCGGCGTCGCGGTCACGCATCTCAGCGACCTCCGGGTGACGGTAGAGCGCGTTGTCGTCGACCGTGAACTTCGAGTCGAGCGCGCGCACCTCACCCTCGGGTGTGACGATCAACGGGTTGACCTCGCAGAGCATCGCGTCATAGGTGACGAACGCGTTGTAGAGCTTTCCGATGATCGCCGCGATCTGCTTCTGCTCGGACGGTTCAGTGACGCCTGCACCGTAGACGAGTCGTCGGGCCTGCCAGGCGTGGAAGCCCTCAAGCGGATCGACGTGGAGGTACACGAGCGCAGCGGGATTCTCCTCGGCGACCTGTTCGATCTCGATCCCGCCTTGCGTCGTGAACATGAACAGCGGCTTCTTTGCGCCTCGGTCAAAGGTCAGCGACAGGTAGTACTCCTTCGCGATCTCGGAGGCCTTCTCGATCCACAGTTTCCGGACGACGTGGCCGCGAATGTCCAGTCCGAGAATCGCCTTTGCGTGCTCCTCGGCCTCGTGGGCGGTCGTCGCGAGCTTGATCCCCCCCGCCTTGCCACGGCCACCGGTGAGTACCTGCGCCTTGACCACCACAGGGCCACCGATCACTTCAGCGGCCTGCCGGGCTTCGCCTGGGGTTGTCGCGAGACGGCCCTCCGAAACGGGAATTCCCACCCGCCGGAAGAGCTCCTTGCCCTGATATTCGTAAAGATCCACGGGGAGTGCGAGCCTAGCAGCCGCCTCTGCGAGGATCTCCCGAGGCGCCATCGAATATCAGAGTGCCGTGACGTCGAACGACAAAGTGCCGTTGCTCAAGCGAATGTCACCGCGTCTTATCCCGCTCGCGCTGACGACGGCCATGCTTGGGCTCCTGCTTGCATCCGGCCGTTCGAGCCCATCGGTGGCCTTCGAGCCCGTCAGCGCCGCCGCGCCACAGACCGCGTCCGTCGGATGGGTCGAGAGATTCCCCGAGAGCCCAGCAGCCCTCATCTACGACGTCAAGATCCTTCGCATCAAGGCGGAGAGTTGGGAGGCGGAGATCGCAATTGAGAACCTGACCGATCGAACCTATTCGATCCCCGCCGTCACGTCCGCGGCGAGCCGCGTCTTTGGCGTGATGATGTTCGCCAGCGGAGATCTCGCCGACCTCAAGCGACGGAGCGAAACGGCTGACTACCCCGCCGTCCGCGGTGCGCAGACGGTGGTGCCTGAGCTTCCACCCGTGCTTGAACCCGGTGAGAGCTGGGCAGGCACGATCGCTGCGGCAGGCTCGCTCCCCGCGGAGAAGTGGTTACGGGTCGTCTTCGGCCCCCTCACGGTGAAAGGCGATGTCCCCAAGGGGGTTCCTGCTGAGGTGATCTGGATCACCGATCACGCGTACCAACTGCGTGGCGCACCCTCGGGCGAGGCTGCTTCTATCGCAACCCTGGCCAACCTGAAACCGGGCGTCTACGCGCTCGGATGACTCGTAGCCATTACAACGGTTGCGCTGTCGGGCGGACGAGGATCTCGTTGATGTCGACGTGCGGTGGCTGCTCGAGGGCGTAGAGCACTGCGCGCGCGATGTCGTCGGGCACGAGCGGGACCTCGAGTGGCACCGTTGCGAAGAATGGCGTGTCGACGATTCCCGGAGCGATCACGGTCACGCGAACGCCCGTCCCATTCAGCTCCTGCCTGGCCGATTCTGCCATCGCGTGGACTGCATGTTTCGTCGCCGAGTAGAGCGAGCCCACAATGGGCCTGCGGCCGGCGACGGAGCCGGTAAGAAGCAGGTGGCCCTTCGACTCGATGAGCACCGGCATCGTCGCTCTGATCGTCAGCGCTGCTCCGTAGACGTTCGTCAGCACCATCGACTTCCAGTGCTCAGGCGTCGAGCCAAGAAAGCTGCGGTCGCCCCCGAAGCCTGCGTTTGCCCAGGCAGCGTCGAGACGACCGAAGTGCTCGAGCGTCGCGGCGACAAGCGCTTGCTGCTCGTCCCACTCGGTGACGTCGCAGCGACACGCGAACGCTGCCTCGCCGAGCTCGACTGCAAGCGCCTCGAGCTTGTCGAGTGAGCGCGCAGCCAGCACGACGTTCCAGCCCGCAACAACCGCAGCTCGCGCGGTCGCGGCACCGATCCCGGTTGACGCGCCTGTAATTAGGAACACCGGTCGCTCGCTCACGTGGTCTCCTCAACGTAGAAGGTGGAAAGCTGCTCCGGGTCCTTACCGCAGCTCTTTGCAATGACGGGTCCATCACGTTCCTCAACACGTCTGCTGATCTCTTCACCGGCGGCCGTACGGAACACAACGATGCCCTCGGAATACTCTGCGAGGCGGAGGTCATCGAGCCGATCGATGCCATGTGCAATCCGAACCGCTACCTCGGCTGCCTGCACCGGAGCCGAGTAGACGCTGCGACCTCGGTAGCGATCGAGCGGGACGCGACCGTCCTGCAGAATCTCGGCCAGCTGCGCCACCTCTCCCGGCAGCACGCGTCCAAGTGTCACGCCCCAAGGCAACGCGATGACGTTCGGCGCGAACCGGTGGCCGCCGGTGTGCGAGCACTGCCAGACAGGTTCGGCGACGCGTTCGAGTGCGGCAAAGACAGGAACGCCAAGCCGCGCACAGCAGGGGTCTCTCCGACCATGGGCGCACACGAGGAACAACGTCGCGTCGCTGGGCTCGCCTGCCGACCAGGGGTCTGATCCCACCAGCGCCTCGGGCTCAACGCCCTCGAGCACGCGCAGCTCACCCCCACCCTCCTTGGAGGTTGCGGCGAACACCGTTCTCCCTGCAGCGCGCCGACCTGGCCGTCGAATCGCGAGAACGGTTGCATCAAGACCCTCAAGCCATTCACGCAGTTCCGGCGCAAATCCGCCGTCTGCTACCGCATCGCGACCCCAAGCAACCCGCGATTCGATGCAGAGCCAGCGGTCGGCCACGACCCCCGTTCCTCCAAGCGATTCTCCAGCGGCGGCCGACGTGGTAGCGCACTCACTCACGTAGGCGACACTCCCTCCGGTAGAACGTCAGCCAACAGTCGTTCGAGCATTGGCTCGATCCCAAGACCGTCTGCGAAGGTGCGATAGCTTGCGGCGAGCTGGGCGGTGTCCTTCCGCGGTCTGGCGCGTGCAAGGCGTGAGGCGCGTAGAAGCACGTTCTTTGGCGAATGCTCAAGCGGGAAGAGCTCGACAACCTGGACGTCGAACCCGCAAAGCGCCAGCAGGCGGGCTCGGGCCGCGTCGGTGACGTCGGCGGCAAGCCGTTCGCGAAGAACGCCATGCCGGAGCAGCGGCTCGAGCCGTTCGTCAGCGAGCTGACCCAGGAGCTCATGCTGACAGCAGGGAACGGCCAGGATCACGCTGGCACCAAGTCTGACCGCGCGGTCGAGTGCCATGTCCGTCGCGGTATCGCATGCGTGCAGGCTCACGACAAGGTCAGCAGCCTCAACGGGCGCGCTGGCAATGTCGCCGAGCTCGAACCGCAGCCCGGTTGCGCCGATCCGCCGCGCGAGCGCCTCGCACTCGTCGACGACGCCCTCCTTGAGGTCGAGACCAACGATTTCGACCTCGCGTCCGTGAATCGCGGTGAGAAGGTAATGGACGGCAAAGGTGAGATACGAACGCCCTGAGCCGAAGTCGACCACCCTGAGCGTGCCGCTAGGAAGGGCCGGCAGAACATCCTCGACGAGCTCGAGAAATCGATTCACCTGTCGGTACTTGTCCTGACGTTGCGCGCGCACGGCACCGTCAGCGGTCATCACTCCGAGCTCGACGAGGAACGGAACGGGTACTCCCTCCGGGAGGAGCCGCTCCTTGCGCCGGTCATGACTGCGTGTAGCCGTCGTTCGGCTCGGTGGCAGACGGAGGATGCGCGGTGCTTTGCCACCTGCGAGCACCTGAAAGTCCGCCTCGGACGAGCGGAGGAGCCCCTGCCGGAATGCTCCACCCAGGAGATGGACAAGTCGGCCTGCTGTCTCCTCTGCTGTGAGCGTCTCGTCGACCGTCCGCGTCGCGTGGTGATGACGCCACCGATAGCGTGCGCCCGCCCGGACATCGACGGGGTCAATCGTCACCTTCGTCGGCCCGGAGGGATCGACCCGACGCGGCTTGCTCAGAGTTGCCCCAGTGAGCACCTCGTCCCCGATGAGCCGGGTGACGAGCTCCATGACGGGGTCGCTCAACGTCACTCGGACGGCTCGGCCACGAGGCAGAGAAGCTGACCACTCGTAACCGCATGCCCAACTTCGACGCTGAGCCCTTCGACGGTCCCGGCCCGCGGTGCCGCGATCTCGTTCTCCATCTTCATCGCCTCGACGACACACAGCACCTGGCCAACCTCGACCTCGTCGCCGTCGGCGACGTCGACCTTGAGCACCGTTCCCTGCATCGGGCTCGTAACCGCTCCGGACGCCCCTTCGCCAGCCCCAGCGCGACGGTCACGCCGACTGCGTGAAAGCTCTGCCCATGGTGGCTCAGTGATGTGAAAGCGAACCTCTACGGTGCGACCATCGATTTCGATCCCGACGATGCGAGGTCGTGTCGGGAGAACGCCACCGCCTGCTTTGACGACGTCACCGGCCACGACCGGGGAGAGCTCGGCGGCCCGCGCGGCCAGCGCCTCGGACTCGACGATCCCGTCGCAGGTCTCACCCGCAACGAAGCAGGGGTGCTCAAGAAGGGCACGATGGAAGCCGACGAGCGTCGGCGGGCCGCCGATCTTGAACTCGGCGAGCGCACGCAACATCCGTCGACGCGCATGCTCCCGGTCGACGTCGTAGACGATGAGCTTCGCGATCATTGGGTCGTACAAACCGCTGATCTCATCACCCGCGCGAACCCCCGAGTCGACGCGTACCCCAGGCCCCGACGGCTCCTCGTAGGCAGTGATCAGACCTGGCGCGGGCAAGAAACCCTTGGTCACATCCTCAGCATTGATGCGACATTCGATCGCATGTCCGCGCCGGTGGACGTCGGCCTGCGTGATCGAGAGCGGTGCGCCAGAGGCAACGAGGATCTGCTCGCGGATGAGATCGAGCCCGGTGACCATCTCGGTCACGGTGTGCTCGACCTGAATTCGCGTGTTCATCTCCATGAAGTAGTAGGCCCCATCCGCGGTCAATAACCCTTCGACGGTGCCCGCCGATCGATAGCAAGCGGCCCGTGCAGCATCGACCGCGATCTGGCCGATCCGTTCCCGAAGTGCGTCGTCGACAGCGGGTGAAGGAGTCTCCTCGACGAGCTTCTGGTGGCGACGCTGGATCGTGCAGTCCCGCTCGCCAAGATGGACAACGTTGCCGTGCCCGTCAGCGAGGATCTGCACCTCGACGTGGCGCGGGTTCTCGATGAAACGCTCGACGTACACCGCGTCGTCGGCGAAGTACTTGAGCCCCTGCCGCGTGGCCGACTCGAATGCGCCCGCCGCCTCGTCGGGCCGCGTCACGAGCTCCATGCCCTTCCCGCCACCCCCCGCCTTCGCCTTGATGATGAGCGGGTAGCCGATCTCCTCGCCGATCGCGACGACGGCCTCGGCCGAGGCGACAGGGTCGGTGGTGCCGGGGATGATCGGTACGCCTGCTGCTTTCATCGCGGTGCGCGCCTCAGTCTTCGAGCCCATCAGCGCGATCGCGGCGGGTGGTGGCCCGATCCACACGAGCCCTGCGTCTTCGACCGCCTGCGCGAAGGCGGCGTTCTCGGAGAGAAAGCCGTAGCCAGGATGGACGGCTGCTGCACCGGCTTTGAGCGCGGCCTCAATCACGACGTCTCCGCGCAGGTAGCTCTCGGAGGCCGGCCCGGGACCGATACGAAATGCCTCGTCGGCCACCCTCGTGTGGAGGCGTCCACGGTCGGCGTCCGCCATCGGCGGAACCACGCTAGATGGCGTGAATTACGCCACGACGCTCACCGGGGTCGTCCATAACACTGCCACTGGCGGTATTGTGGCTTCCGCAGTGGATGGCATCGCCAATGCTGTGCACATCGGCGCTCTGGGCGCGCTTCCTGGCTTTCTCAATGAGGGCACTCTCACCGCGCGCACGATTGATTCAGGCGAGAACGCCACCACCGGAGCTGCGGGTTCGGGCGGCGGCGACGCGTACGGCGTCATCATCGAAACAAACGCCAGCCTAGCGTCATTTGTTAATAGCGGCACTCTCGCCGCCGAGTCCCACGGCGCTACCCAAACAGCTTACGGATTGATAGATCGTTCTGGAACACTGACGAGCATTACTAATCAAGGCACATGGATCGCCAGCGTAAAGGGAAGCGGCCAGGCCATCGCCCTGGACCTAACCACCACCACAGCGTCAATAACATTCGCAA
>JANNQQ010000117.1:0-4482 GCA_031400835.1 Actinomycetes bacterium
GACGGCGACCGCCACGCGCTCCTCGTCGACCGGGACGCGTGCAAGCTCTACGAGCTCTATGCGCTTCGTCGCGACGATGCAGGCGCCTGGACGGCCGGCTCAGGTGCCATCTGGAACCTTCGCTCGAACCGGCTCCGCCCCGCGGGCTGGACGAGTGCGGATGCCGCAGGGCTCCCGATCCTCCCCGGCCTCGCCCGCTACGACGAGGTCGCCCGAGGACGCATCGCCCACGCGCTGCGGTTCACCGTCGAGCGGACGCGACGCGCGTACGTCTGGCCCGCGCGTCATTTCGCAAGCGATCTCACCGACCCGTCTCTCCCACCGATGGGTCTCCGCCTGCGTCTGAAGGCCAACTACCCGATCGCAGGCTTCCCTCGCCAGGCGCGCATCGTCCTTCGCGCTCTCAAGGAGTACGGGATGATCGTGGCCGACAACGGATCGAGCTGGTTCATCTCGGGAGCACCCGATCCCCGGTGGTCGAACGATGACCTCCACACGCTCGGCCGCGTTTCTGGATCGGCCTTCGAGGTCGTCGACGGCACGGCCCTCCGTTAGAGGATCCTGTTAGCGGCTGCTAGAGCGCCGCTCCGCCGCGATCGTGATGGACGGCCTCGATGTTGTTGCCGTCGGGGTCGAGGAGAAAGGCCCCGTAGTAGCCAGGGTGATACTGCGGGCGCAAGCCGGGTGGGCCGTTGTCTCGGTACCCGGCCGCGACCCCTGCAGCATGGAAAGCGTCAACTTGCTCGGGGGTCGCGGCGAGGGCGACATGGACGCCGCAGCTGATCGGCTCTCCATCGACAGTGATCGAGAGGTCTCCCCATTCGGCGGACGGTGGATCGGAGGTGACGAACGGCGTCAATCCCCACGGTGCCAGGACGACATCGTAGAAACGGCGACTTGACTCGAAGTCGGACACGCGGAGCGTGACGTGATCGAGTCTCACGAGTCGGCGAATGTCAGTGCGGTGGTCACAACGGTGGGAGGGAAACTACCGTCTCATTCCGACAGCGAAAGGAACTCCCGCATTCGCTCGAGCTCGGCGTCGAGACCGTCTCTGAACGCCGGGTCGCGTGGAGCGCTCCCGGCCTCGTAGCCAAGCTCGACCAGGAACGACGCGTCCTTCGTCGAGACGTTCCCCCAGCCGATGACCTGCTCTCGCCAGAGCAGCGGTAGCGCGTAGTACCCGCGAATGCGTTTGGCTGCAGGCGTGTATGCCTCAAAACGGTAGGCCCAGCCCCAAAGCATCTCGAAGCGCCTCCTGTCCCAGACGACGGGGTCAAACGGTGCAAGCAGCCGCACCTGGTCATTGACTGCATAGCGACGCGAGCTCGGGCTCTCATCCGAAGGCCAGTACCAGTTCACCTCGTCGACACGCGCAGAGGCGAGGCGCTCTTTCGCGCGGGCCAGCGCCCCGCGTCGCCCGGTCACCCATTGGGGAGCACCCACTCCCAGATGGCTGAGGAGATGGCCGAGGGAGGCCTCGGGCAGAGGGGAATACACGCCCACGACCACATCGAGCAGGGCGTCGAGCGCGTCGTCCGGGTCGGAGGCCGGCTCGTACGGAGCGCAGGCTGCATAGAGCCGTACGCCGCCCGCACGACCGGCTATCCGCACCAGCCCGCGGTAGTGCATCCCGTCGAGCAGCTGCGTGGTGGCGTTGCTCGACCCGCCGAACCAGTTCTTCACCTTGCCGTGGGCGAAGTGAGCGTCCACGTCGCGCGGGTGTACCACGCCGCGCTCACGGACATACTCGAGCACTGCGTGGGCTTGATCCCAACGCACCTTTGGCCACACCTCACGCGGCGTGCGCGGGTGCATCAGCGACTGGGTCGCACGCGGCAAGAAGCCGTAGTTGACGAAGAAGTCCTCCTCGATCGGCAGCCGCGAGTAACGACGCTCGAGATCGCCCGCGCGGTAGTCCTTGACGCGGTGTCGCAGGGTCAGATCCTGGGCGCGGGCAGGGGCGCGGATGGGATCGGCCTGAACGAAGCCGAGCCGTTCGATCGCCCTGGGCAGGGTCGTTGGCTTGAACAGCGAGCGCGCCACCGCATAGCGCCGCAGCTGATCGACCGTGACAGGCATGCGGCCGATCGTATGCGCCACGATCGGCTCCGCGCGGCCAGAGCCCGCCCGGTGTAGGTTGCGCGGATGCAGATCGCTGACGTGGTCGCCACCGAGCTTGAGGTCATCGGCCCGAAACCCAACGCCACGCACGGTGCCCCGGTCGAGTCGGGCCGCATCGTGTTCGCGGATGACACCGTCGAGGTCGGGGTCTGGGAGATCACCCCGGGCGGGTTCACCTCGACCAAGGACGGGATCTCCGAGGTAATGCACTTCGTCTCGGGCGCTGGAACGATCACGGCGTCCGACGGAACCCTGACGGAGATCGGACCCGGCGTGGTGCTCGTCACGCCGGACGGTTGGAGCGGCGTCTGGGACGTCCGCGAGGCGACACGCAAGACGTACACGATCGTCCGTACCCGCCTGTAGCGACCAGCCAGCGCGCTACGCCCCGAGGCGCTCGGTGCCGATACAGAGGGAATGAGGTTGCTGGCGGCTGTGCTCGCGGTACCCGCCGCGCTCCTTGCGTGGCAGTGGTTGAGCGACACCTCGACCGAACGGAAACTCGCCCCCATCGTCTCGGCGATCGCCGGACGCGAGGTCGGTGTTGACTGCCAGACGTTCTGGGGCGCTCTGATCGACACGCGTCCGCGACACGGAGAGGTCATGTTCGACGAGAACGGGATCCCGGAGCCACGCATCTTTCTGACCCACAAGACGTGTGGGCGTCTCGACGACTTCGCGGGCAAGGGTCATCATGCGGAGCTCGACTGCTTGGCCACTCTCGACTGGTCAGCTCAGGCCCCACTCAACCTCGGCAGCCCCTGCTACGAGAAGGCCTCGCCGACCATCTACGCACTCTTGACCCTGGCTCATGAGGCCTACCACACGGCCGGCGTCCACAACGAAGCGTTCACAAACTGCTTCGCCACCCAATCGATGGGGTACGCCGCATCCGCGCTTGGCGCGCCCGAGGAGGAGGCGCTCTTCGTCGCCGCGGCGATGAATGTTCTCCTGCCCTTTCAACACGGGAGTTACCGGATCGACGGCTGTGTTCGCGACTCGGAGCTTGACCTGAATCCGAAAACTCCAGCGTTCCCGACCGAGGTGCCGATTGCCCCTCAGAACGGCAAGGGCGGACGGCGCGGTCTCGCAGCAGGTGCCTAGTTTAGAGGCTAGATCACGCTTCCCGACGGAAGCTCGAACCAGCGGAGGGACTCGAAATCCTCCGAGAGGCCCGATGCGCCACGGAGTGCAGCCTCACCGCGACCTTGCCGCTCGGCGAACAGTGCCCGGGCCTCGTCGAGATACCCCGCGAGCGCCGATTCGGGCGCTGACTCGCGCGTGTGCGGATAGCGGAGGATCCCGTCGTTGGGATCGAACTGCACATCGTCCAGGCGCAGAGGCGGTTCGGGTGCACCGTCACGGTGATGCCAGAGGCCTGTGACCGCGTCGAACCGGTAGTCCTCGATCAGTGACCAGCCGAAGTCGGCGAGGAGCGCCACCGCCTCGACGATGTAGCGAAAGACCGGCTCACTGATGAAATAGTTGAAGTTGATCCGCACCCAGCCCGGCTTGATCCCTTCGCAGCCGTGCGAGATCTCGCGTTCGAACTCGTGCGATCGCTCGATGTCGATGCCGAGAAGCCGATGGCCGTATGGCCCCGCGCATGAGCAGCCTCCGCGGGATTGGATGCCGAATAGGTCGTTGAGCAGCGCGACGACGAGGTTGTGGTGAAGGTGCTTCCCGCCGGGCCGTTGCATGACGAACGAGACGATTGAGAGGCGCTCCGAGTCGAGGTTGCCGAGCACATTGATATTCGGATGCGACGCCCACTCATCGATTGCCCGCCGTAGGAAGTCCTCCTCGTAGGCGCGGATCACGTCGACACCGACCGCCTCCTTGAGCTTGAAGACGAGACCGGCACGGATCGACTCAACGATCGCGGGTGTACCACCCTCCTCCCGGTGGACGGGATCGGAGAGGTAGACGTGCTCCTCAGGATTGACGTACGCAACCGTCCCGCCGCCGACCACGTGCGGAACCGTGTTCTGGAGCAACGCGCGGCGGACGATCAGAACCCCCGGCGTGCTCGGGCCACCGATGAACTTGTGCGGAGAAATGAACACGGCATCGAAGTACGCAAGCGAGGGCTCGCCGTTCGCATCGCTGGGATTCATCGCGATCTGAACGTACGGTGCGGCGGCGGCGAAATCCCAGAACGACAATGCGCCGTGTTGGTGCAACAGCTCCGCGATGGCGCGCGTGTCCGTGGCGATGCCGGTGACGTTGGATGCGGCCGAGAAGCTGCCGATCTTGAGTGTGCGCTCGCGATAGCGCTCGAGCTCACGCGCCAGGTGGTTCATGCACACGTGACCGTCTGAGTCTTCGTTGATCACGACGACGTCTGCGATCGATTCA
>JANNQQ010000118.1:0-5452 GCA_031400835.1 Actinomycetes bacterium
TGGCTCTGCGACGGTCGCAGCAACGCTTATCGGCGATCCCGCGGACAACGATTGTCCACTTCCGGTCGGCGATCGTTACCTCGATCGTGTCATTGACGCCGACATCCTTGGCAGGCTTCACCCGCTCGCCGTTCAGGTGGACGCGACCGCCGAGTACGGCCTCGGTCGCGGCTCCGCGTGTCTTGTAGAACCGTGCCGCCCACAGCCACTTGTCGATGCGCGTCTGCCCGCCGCCGATCATGGTGCAAGCATGCCGAAACGACGAGAGGCCCGCCGAAGCGGGCCTCTCGTCACTCCTCTGCGATGTCGAGCGGCTACGCCGACTCGGCCAGGTCGCTCTTCCGGCGAAGCGGTGTTGCATCGTGGTCGAGCGCGTGCTGGAGCCGGGTGAGGGCCGACTTCTCGAGCTGACGGACGCGTTCGCGCGTGAGCTCAAGCTGGCGACCGATCTCCTCGAGGGTCAGACCGTCCTGACCGTCGAAGCCGAATCGGAGCTCGAGCACACGGCGCTCGCGGTCGGGCAGACCCGAAAGGGCCGCACGGACGCGCTCGCGTTGCATGACCTCGTCTGCCTCCTCGACCGGGTCGATGGCCGTACGATCGGCGAACAGGTCGCCGAGCTCGCCGTCGCCATCCGAACCGACAGCCTGGTTCAGCGAGACCGATGCCTCGACCGCATCGAGTGCCTCCTCGACGTGATGAAGCTTGAGCCCAGTCGCTGTCGCAAGCTCCTCGGTCGTGGGCTGACGGCCCAGCGACACTTCGAGGCGCTGGCGCGCACGGTTGAGCTTCTGCTGGCGCTCCTGAACGTGCACCGGCACGCGGATCGTCGCGGACTGGTTCGCGACCGAGCGCTGGCAGGCCTGACGGATCCACCAGGTTGCGTAGGTCGAGAACTTGTAGCCCTTGCGCCAGTCGAACTTCTCGACCGCACGGTTGAGCCCGATGACCCCATCCTGAATCAGGTCAAGGAACGGCACGCCGTGACCGCGATAGCGCTTGGCGATCGAAACAACGAGGCGCAGGTTGGAGTTGATCATCCGCTCCTTCGCCGTCATGTCGCCACGCTCGACGCGCTTGGCAAGCGCAATTTCCTCCGCCGCGTTGAGCAGGGGATAGCGGCCGATCTCGGAGAGGAACAGACCGAGTGAATCGGTCGTCACTGGGCCTGAGCCGGGCGTGAGATCGAGCTCGAAGTCATCTTCCTCTTCGGTGGCGGGCAGCTCGACGCCGCGCTCGGTGAGGAGCGCGAGGAGAGAGCGCATGCCCTCTTCGTCAAGCTCGTGCTCGAGCGCAAGTGCCTCGAGCTCCTGAGCCTCTACCTTGCCGCGCTCTTCAGCGTCGGCCACGAAGGCGTCAAGTGCAGGGATATCGATGATCGTTGTTGCTTCCACAGTTCCTCTTTCGTCCTGGCGCGCCAGAGCATGCGGCTCCGCGCGGGTTAGCGGTGTCTCTCCCTAGGTGGGGGTGCGCATGCGCACGCATACAGCCGTGGCGGCGCTCTCCTCATATTGAAGGGTTGCGACGCGGTTGTCATTCAGAAGTCGGTGATCCAAACAAAATATTTACGTTTCAGCGCCTCCATGTTCGCTAACTGTCGCGAGATACCTCTTTTTCCTGTCGGCGGGTGGCCCGTCCGGCGGTGTCCTCATCTAGTTCAATCGGGGGTCGTCTGGAAGAAGTGCGAGCACTGCGTATGTCCCGCCGAGTCGTCGTAGGACACGACTCCAGAGGTGCTCCGTCTCGGTAGCAAACACGTCGTCTCGTGTTGCCTCGGCGACAATCCACGCGTGCTCGTCGAGCTCGTTCTCGAGCTGGCCGGGTCCCCAACCTGCATACCCGACGTAGACCCGCGCCTCGCGAAGCTCACCTAGGTCGTCGGGGTCGTCGATCTCGCCGGGAACGAAGCCCACCGTGCCAAAGACGACGCCCGCCGATCGTTCTGGCTCGACGAAGTCGGCGAGGACGACGACTGCGTCGGTCTGGACGGGGCCTCCGACATGGACAAGCTCGTCGTCTCTTGTGATTCCGGCGAGCGCTGTCACGGCGTCGTTCACCGTCACGTTGGAAGGCCTGTTGAGAACCACGCCCATTGCCCCAACCTCTCCATGCTCACCGACGAGAATCACCGTTCGGTGGAAGTTCGGGTCGGTGAGGAGCGGAGCGGCGACCAGGAGTTGTCCGCGGAGCGAGCGCATCCGTCCGCATTCTCGCGGGTGCAGTGGTCGTAGTGTCCCGCTCGGTCGGTGACCGAGCGGGACACCAGAACAGTTCTAGGCCGCGATCTTGATCGTGTAGAGCTTCGAGACCTGCGTACCCGGGTCGCCGAGAACCCAGAACTTGACCTTGTAGCTGCCAGCCTTCAGCGGCGTGCCGCTGAGGATTCCGGTCGTCTCGTCGAGAGACAGACCAGGTGGGTACGTCCCGCTTGCAAGGAACAGCTTGGTCTTACTCGCGCCGGTGACAGGGAGCTTCCACGAGTAGGACTTGCCGACCTTGCCCGCCTTCGGCTTCGCCGCGGGTGAGAAGGCGAGGAGCGCCTTGAATGTGATGACAACCCTGAGCGTGTCAGTCGCGCCGGTTCCATCGGTCACGGTGAAGGTGACCGGGGTCGTACCCGCAACTGTGGCTTCGCCTACCAGGTTGCCGTCAGGATTGAGCGTGACTCCGGTAGGCAGCGTCGTGCTCGTATAGACGTACGGCTGCTTTCCTCCATTTGCCTTGACCGCCCAGTTGACGATCTGCCCGATCTTCCAGTTGAGCGAGACCGGCTCCTTTGGTTCCGCAATGGTCGGCCCGCCGAGGACCAGCGGAGCGGAGACATGGAGCGTCACATTTGTGCTGTCCGTGAGCGGTGACGCACCGTTCGCCTGCACCCTGAAGGGGAAGTCACCGGCCGCTGTTGGAGTTCCGGCAATCAGTCCGGTGCTGCTCAGCGTCAAACCGGCAGGCAACTCGCCTGAGACCTTCGTCCAGGACGTGGCCGTGCCGCCGGTCACCTTGAGCTGGTGGCTGTAGGGCTGATTGATTGCGGCCTCGGGCAAGGGGCTGCTGTCAATGGCGAACTTGACCGTGATCGTGATGGTGAAAGGCACCTGCGACACGGCGCCCGAGCCAGACTGCACTTCGACGTAGAAGTCGAACGCGCCTACCTGGGTCGGAGTACCGGTAACGGTGCCGGAGTCGGTACTGATGTTCAGCCCGGGCGGCAGCCCTCCGGCGATAATCCGGAACTGGTACGGGGTGATCCCGCCGTCTGGCTCGAAATCGTGGACATACGCAACGCCGAGGTACCCGGGCGGCGGCGGTGGATCCTTCTTGACCTTGAGGGCCAAAGCGCTCGGGACCAGTGCGAGTCCGAGAACGATGGCGGCGATGAACGGGTATCGAAGGCGACGCATACGGCTTGCTCCTTTCGTTCCGGCGCGGCAAGTGGGCACGGCGGAGTTAAGTGTCAGTTTGCTTCATGGCCCCCGGGGGGACCCGACGACCGCGCCAACGTAGCAACGGGGATTGCGGGACTTGTAAGGGCAAATTGTGGTTCGCCCTCGTCGCCTGAACCCCTACCTATGGCATCAAGCCACGTTACGCGTGCCTACGCGCCGCTGGCGGCGTGTCGCAACGGTCGCTCGGAGGAGAGCGGAAGCTCTAGCGCGTGACGCGGAGCTTGAAGCTCCGCATCGCCGAGCCGCCGTACGAGTCGTGGACGACCACTGTGATCGTGTAGCGACCTGTCCGAAGCGCGCGGCCCGTGAGTCGGCCGGTCTCGCCGTTCAGCGAAAGGCCCCGCGGGAAGATGCTCTCCGAGGTCAGCGAGAATGGCAGGACACCGCCCTTCACCACGATCTGCGATGAGTAGCTGCGTCCGACGCGCGCGACCGGGAGGGTCTTCGTCAAGAAGGCGAGCTTTGAGCGGACGACGAGGCCCAGGGTCTGGATTGCGGAGCCGCCGCCCGACGCGGTGACCGAGACCTGAAGCGGGAACTTGCCGGCCGTAAGAGGAGTTCCGACGATGACACCTGTCGTCGTGTCAAAGGACAAGCCCGCAGGAAGCGCGCCGCCGGTGACGGCGAAGGCGTAGGTGCCGATGCCTCCGGTTGCAGCGAGTCGCGTGGCGAAAGGCTGGCCAACGATCGCCGGCGGAATCGCAGCGATCGAGATCCCGAGGGGTGCGGCGACGGTGAGCTTGAGCTCCTTCGTGTCCGACTTGCCGGTCGAGCTGTTGTCGGCCTTGACCGTGAAGGTCGATGATCCCTCGGTCGTCGCGGTGCCTGAAATGACGCCTGAGTTGCTTAGCGTCAGGCCGCTAGGGAGCGTCCCGGTGGAAACTGTCCAAGCTGTCGCGGACCCACCGCTTAGCGTCAGAGCAACCGAGTACGGCACCCCGCGTGTCGCAGCAGGCAGCGAGCCAGTCGTGATCGTCAGTTTCGCGTCGATCGTGATCGTGAACGGAGCCTCGCTCTGAGAGGACAGCGAGTCATTCCCGACGATCCAGAAGCTGAACGAGCCGGCCGCGGTTGGCGTCCCCGAGAGGATGCCGGAGCTTGCCAATGTCAACCCCGACGGTAGCCCACCGGATTGGACAGCAAACGTGTGCGGTGCCGTTCCGCCCGTTGCAGTGAACGTGTGTGAGTAGGCAGTACCTACCGAACCACTGGGTGGCGCGATGCGTTCAACCTTGTAGGCGGCGGCATCAGCCACGACGATCGCGGCGAGCACACCGAGAAGCATGAGGGTGCGAAGGAGGCGGGTCACGCTTGGTGTGTCGGCGGTTCGGGCTCTCTCCTCGTCCCTCGAACGAGGGATGCGTCGCGTGCGTAGGATCGCGTCATGACGCAGGTCGGGGTAGCTCAAGCGGGGGAATCGGCGATCGTCGAGTGTCGTGACGGGGGCTTTGACCCATGAGCATGCTGCGTTGTCGGCTTCTTGGACACAAGGTGTCGAAGAGCAGGCGTTTCTTTCTCACCGAACGGCGGCAACGCTGCGAGCGGTGCGGGAAGCGCGTGCGGATTCGACGCTGACGGGAGCCGCGAGGCTCCCGTCAGCGTCCGGCGTCAGTGCCAACCTTCAGAGCGCCCTACTTCACCTTCGCCTTCGTCATGACCAACAGCTGACCGTCTTCGATCGTGTTGGGCGCGGGGGCGGCCGTGGGGCCGTGGGCCTGCACGTTGAACAACCATGAGCCAGGCCCGACGATATTCGCCGCGTCGATGATTCCGGTCGTTTCCCAGATTCCTGGGCCGACAGTGACACCGTCGCGACCGGGAGGATCGAGTTCAGCGACCCGCTTGGCCGAGGATGCACGGACACCGTTCTTGTCGATCTCGAACCGCCAGATCGAGCCATCACGGCCCTTCGAGGCCATCACGGCGCGGCTCGGGGTTGTCCCGTCCTCGTTAATCATCAGATAGCTCTCGCTCACATCGATGTTGTCCGGGCTGATGGCGGTGTC
>JANNQQ010000119.1:0-6720 GCA_031400835.1 Actinomycetes bacterium
AGGTGATACTTGACGTCGCCGCTGCCACCCTCTGGGTCAAGGACGAGGGCGTCGTGCGAGCGCTCTCCTTCGAACTCGCGGAGGATCGACTCGTACGAACGGCCGACGGTGTGCACGAGCGCGTTCAACCGGCCGCGGTGTGCCATTCCGATAACGACCTCGTGCGCCCCGCTCGCAGCGGCTAGCTCGATCGTCTCGTCGAGCATCGGGATCAAGCTGTCGAGCCCCTCGAGCGAGAACTGCTTCTGACCGAGGAAGGAGCGACGGAGGTACTGCTCAAAGCCTTCGACCTGGGAAAGCCTCTCGAGGAGAGCGAGCCGCGCTTCAGGATCGAGCTGGCCGCGATACCGGCCTGACTCGATCGCCTTGCGCAGCCAGACGCGCTCGGCGTGATCGGAGATGTGCTCGATCTCGTACGCAATCGAGCCCGTGTAGACCTCCCGCAAGTGAGGCAGTGCCTCTAGGAGGGTCTCACCCGGCACGTAGAGACGAAGCAGGCGTGCGGGGATTCGGGCCTGCACGTCGGGCGTCAGCGGTGGGTGGAGTCGCGACTCGTCAAGCGCCGGGTCACCCATCGGCTCAGAGCCGAGCGGGTCGAGCCGTGCGGCGAGATGGCCGTGCATTCGAATGGCCTTCACGAGTGCCATCGCGGCCGCAACCGCACCAAGTGCGTGCTCGTCGGCACCCAGCATCGGCGGCGGAAGGGCAGGGGTTGCCTCATCCTGCTGCGGAGCAGGGGGGGCCGGCGCGGGCGGCACCGGCGCGGGCGGCGGCGCGACCGCAGGAACAGGGGAGACCGGGGGCGCCGGGATCGCCTGTACTGCCACAGTTGGTGAGGGTGGGGTCGGCGGCGGCTCTGCGCTGATCCCGGCGAGTGCGGCGAGGCCCGGAAGTGCGGTAGCGACCGCAAACTCGTCCGACTCGAAGAGGGCGCGCCACTCGGGCGCGACGCTGCTCGGTGCCTCAAGGTAGTCCTGAAACAGCAGCGTCACGTACGCAGCGTTTACACCGGTCAGTTCGGGAAAGGCCATGGCCTTCCGGTCGCGCAGCGGCTCAGAGGAGCGGCGCGTCGGTGAGAACGGCGACGGTAAAGCCCACGACCATGGCGATCGACGCAAACGCGAGCGCCTTAAGCGCCATCGACTCAAATCGCTCGCTCATCACGCCGGCGACGATCGAGAGCAATACGGCAACAGGAATTGTTCGGCCGGGGTGCGCATCGATCTCCAGTAGGAGCCCTGCACCCATCGCGAGCGCCGAGAGCGCGACCGAGGCCGCAGCAAGCAGGCCGGCAACGACGTCGCGCGGGGACGCGCGATCGTGTTCGGTGGTACTCATCGGGCTCCGTGACCTCGGAGCGCGACCCGACGGGAAGGTGGCCGGCGCCGGGGAGCGCGGCGGTCGGGATGCCGCGATCGCGGCCCTTCGACGTCTCGTAGGCGAGGTGTCCAGCCGGTCGGTGAGATCACCGGAGTGTCGGTCACCAGTACGGCAACCTCAGGCGTAGGCGGGTCCGGCACCGCACGGATGGCCCACCAAACGACGATGCCGAGATAGACGACCGGAATCTTGAGAATCAGAAGTAGGAACAACCCTTCGGACATGTCTCGCGGCATTCTACGTTATGGCTCTCCTGTCACGGCGCAGACGGAGTGCGTGGGCGGCGGCAAGATTCGCAATACCTCCTAAGAGCGCGACGACGAGCAGTCCCGAGCCGAATACCGTCGTTGTCGTGTCTGCCTCGCGTATGACACTCACGAGGACGAGCGATCCAACGCCGACGTGCAGCGTCGACTCGCTCGTCGCGACGACAAGGGCCAGCGCTACAACAAAGACGTAGACGACGGCTCCCGTCGCGGCAGCGCCGAGGAGGAAGGTGTTCAGAGTCCGCATGCGGCCCTCCCATCCCTACCGGCGACGGTGAGGCTCAAGGCGTGCGCGCCAAGCGGGCAGGCCAGCACGGCGAGCGAGGGGGAGGCCGCGATTGTCGACACCACGGCACACACGACACCTGCAAGGGCGGGAACCGCAGGGCCAACGAGCCCCACCAGCGCGGCGCGCCGTGGCTCAACGCTTGGGTGGAGGACGTAGGTCCGCAACCCTCGCGTGATGAGTGCGGCGGGGACTCCGCGGAGGAGAGCGGCATGGACAGCCTCGTGCACCATCAATCCGAGTCCCACACTCACGCCGAGCGCGAGGGACGGTTCGACGATGGCGCGTGACGCACCCGCGACCGCACCCAGGTGCATGGCCGCCAGTGCTGCGACAACACCCAGAGCGAACCCCCTCCTCGAGGTCGCTCGAAGCGTCGACACGGCAGCACGAAATGCGGTGGTCGTATCGAGCGGATACCTCGTTACCCGCGGCGGCGGAACGACCCCCGCTGGCAGCAGCCGAAGGGTAAGTAGAAGTCGAAGGCGGAGGGCCGCGAACCGCCCGGAGCCGCACTCGATGTTGGCCAGCAGCGCCCGATTGAGAACCCAGGCAAACCCGAGCACGTCGGCCCGTGCCCGCTCGAGTGGCAGATCCCAGCGGTGCGCGACGGTATCGGCGGCGACCGTGAGCGGCTCTCCGGCGAGCTCGAGGACGAGCGCCCCGGTTTCGTTGATGGCATACCGTTCACCGCGCACGCCGTCTTCGAGTGCGCCCGCGTTGAGCCGGACATCGCGCGGGAGACGAATCGCGTCAGCCAGAGACACCATCAGCGCCTCCGTGCGACGTGGAACGAGAGCGAAACGAACGCTACACCGATGACCGCACCCACAAGGGCAGCCGCAGCGATCGATGAGGGCACGCCGTGACCCGTCAGCGACGGGCCGGCCCGACCCGCAGCGAACGACGCGCCTGCAGCGAGCAGACCGAACACGCCGAGCGACACGGCCTGCTCGCCGACGCCGACCCGGCGCCACGGAACGAGAGCGCCTGCGGCGAGGGCGCACGCCCAAGCACCAACGGCGATAGCGATCACGCGTCCAGTGTCCTCCGGTCGCAACGCACGGGTTGCCGCAGCGAGCGCGAGAACTCCGATTATCGCGGTAGCAGTGACCGCGAAGGAGGCAAGTGCCCAGCCAGCGGCTAATTCCGGCGCAGGCCGAGGCGCGGTGCGCCAGAGCTCACGACCATCGAGCGTTGCTCCGCCGACGGTCAACCCCACCGGCGCGAGAGCCACTGCGGCGCCTGCGGCAGCAAGCAGAGCACCCGTGGGCGCTGGTGCCTCCTCCAGCCGGGCGACCGCAAGCCCAGCGCCCGCGATGACGATGGCGCCGACCGCTGCCGAGCGCACGTCTCGCCGGCGCACGAGAAGAGCGGTCGCAGTCTCAAACACCGCCGGCAATGGCCTAGGCGAAATCAACCGCGACCTGCCACGTCCCACGTCCTGCTGGGTTGTACGGTCGCCAAGCATGGCCCACGCACAGAGCCCTGCTACGGCAGTGAGCCCACTTGTGGCAAGACTCCACCCCACTCCTCCCGAGCCGGCAAGCGCGCGTGCGGCAGGTTCGAGCGGGGCGACCGCACCGGTAGCGAGAGCACTCGCAATGAGCGCCATGCCCCCGCGCGCAACATTCCCTTCCCGCGTCCATGCCGTCCGTAGCGCCGTCGAGCCTGCGGCGGCGCAAAGCACGGCACTCGCGAGCGCGAGCAAGACGGCCGGTGACGCGCCGAGGCCTCCGGGGGAGGCAATCGCGAGCGGGATGGTCACCGCAAGCGCCGTGGGTGCTGCGAGCAGCACGAGCGTTGCAACCGGCACGACGAGCGCCGTCAGCGATCGGTCGACCAACCCGACGGGAGCGCAGGCGTACTCGGCACCGAGCGGCTTGCGCATGCCCGCCGCTGCGGTGAGTGCGAACCCGGCGGCAACGCAGGGGAGGGCTGCTCCGACGACCGCTGCCCGCGCGACCTCAAGCTCCGCCAGCATCGGGCCAAGCTCAGCTGCACCCACGACCGAAGCACGGTAGAGCAGGGGCGGTAGCCCTAAGACCAGGCACGCAAAGCCAAGCGCAACAGCCGGTGCGTGAGTCGCAGCCGCGACCGCGCGCCGGATAAGGCAAAGGAGCGTTGCCTTACAGAGTGGCAAGGAGGCGCTCCGCGTCTTGAGTGAGCTCGCGACGACCGACGGCCGCAAGAAATGCCTGTTCGAGCGTTTCGCACCCGTACCGCCCACACAGATCATCAGGCGGTCCAATATCGACCACGCGGCCCTGATCGAGAAGAACGACCGTGTCGCAGGCGTCTCCCGCGAAAGCGAGGTCTTGCGTCGCGAGCAGAGTAGAGGCTCCGCGTCGCGCGTGAGCCCGCAGGATTGCCCGCACCACAACGACGGCCTCCGGGTCAAGCGTCGCCGTCGCCTCGTCAACGAGCACAAGCGGAACGCCCAGCGCAAACGCACCGACGAACGACGCCTGGCGTCGCAGCCCGCGTGACAAGGCACCCAGCCTATGGTCGCGCCGCCCGTCCAGAGAGAACGCCTCGATGAGCGCCTCAAGCCGCGATGACCAGTCCGCGCCGCTGCCGTAGAGCGACCGCAGCAGGCCAGCCTGCTCAACGATCGTGATCTCCTCGAAGCCAATCGGATCGTCCGGGACGAACGCGATCGACCTTCGAGCCTCGAGGGTGCCCGCCGGCGCGCCGCAGACAAACGCCTCGCCGACATCGGGATCGGTAAGTCCCGCGATGAGGTGCAGCAACGTCGTCTTGCCCGAACCGTTCGGGCCTACGAGCCCGACCGTCTCACCGGACGCAACGACCAGGTCGATCGCGTCAAGCGCGACCCGCTCGCCGTACCGCTTGCCGAGTCCATACGTGACGAGAGGCACGGGAGGGCGGCACGAAGCCGCCCTCCCGCCGCCGCTACTTGCTCCGGCAGACAACCTTGAATCCCGACCATCCGAACGAGATCTCGCCGTTGCCACCGTTCCTGCGACACCAGGCCACGTAGGCCAGGGCGACCGCATACGCAAACCCAACAACCACGATCCACCAGACGACGTCCTCCTGTTCCGCGGTCTCACCGCGGAATGCAACGGCAGGCGCCGCATACCCTGTTCCCGACAGCCCAGCTGTCGGCAGTGCGAGTGCTGTGCTCATCTCCATCCTCCTTCATCGCGTCCGTGACATACGTCAGGCTAGGAGCCAACCTGCAACAGGGGTGTGACGACTTCGTGCCGAAAATGTCACGGCGTTCGTTCCTTCACACCCCGCTAACCGAGGGCGGCTACCGTGCCAGCGCCAAGCATTCCAAGGAGGTCATGCCCAGTGAAATTCACTACTCGCCTAGTTGTCGCAGCCCTCGCAGCCGCCGTGCTCCTTGTCCCCGCAGCCTCTGCGGCGGACCGTATGTGGATCGGCTTCCACGACGACCCAGTGCTGCGCTTCGATGGTGGTCGGGCCCAAGCATTTGACCGCGTCGCCGCAGACGGGGCCACGATCGTCCGTACGCTGCTGGAGTGGCCGCGTGTCGCGCCGCTCAAGCCTGCGAACCCGGCCGACCCTTTCGATCCAGCCTACAAATTCGACGATCTCGACGAGTTTGTTCGAAGCGCCCAGGTACGTGGAATCGAAGTCCTCATCACGCTCTGGGGTACGCCCGGGTGGGCGAACGGGAATCAGCGTCCACAGCTGCTCCCAACCAAGGCTGTTGACTTCCAAAACTTCGCGCGCGCAGTAGCGTCACGCTACTCGGGTAGGTACGCGGGGTATCCGTACGTCCGCTTTTATGGCATCTGGAACGAGTCGAATCTTGCGACCTTCCTGAGCCCACAGTTCGATATCAACGGCAACATCGTTAGCGCGAAGAACTACGCGAAGATCGCGGCGGCCGGGTACGCGGGCATCAAGAGTGGAAACAAGTCCGCTCTGGTCGCGATTGGCGAGACTTCGTCGAACGGCCGGGACAAGATCGTCCCCGGCCAGACCGATACGGTGCGCCCTGCAACCTTCATGAAGCTCGTTGCGAAGGCAAACCCGCGGCTGAAGTTCGACGCCTGGGCTCAGCATCCGTATCCGTTCCCGGTGAGTCAGGCCCCGTCGCAGAAGACGAAGTATCCGAACGTCACGTTTTCGACGTTGGCGCTGTTTGAGAAGGATCTCGATGCAGCGTTCAAGCGGAAGAAGATCCCCGTCTGGATCACCGAGTATGGCAACGAGACGAAGCCCGGCGAGCCGAAGGGTGTGACAGAGGCTCAGCAGGCTGCGTTTCTGCCGCAGGCGATCGCCCTGGCGAAGAAAGACCCGCGCATTCCCATGTTCATTTGGTTCGTCTTCCAGGATTCCGGTGGCAACCCATGGCAGAGCGGCATCTATCGCACAGGCGGCGCACCGAAGCCCTCGCGCGAACGGTTCGTTGAGGTCACCGGCCCGTTGAGCCCGGTGAACGGGAAGGTCGCGCTCAAGGGCGGCACCCGGAACCCGGTGGTCACTGTCTACGTGCGCTCGTACTGCGCCAACAACACGATTGGTTCGGCGGTCGGTACGACAACGCGAACAAGGCTCAACGGCAAGCTCGTCCAGGTCAGCCAGGCTGAGCTTCCGTTGCTCATCGACTGCACGGTGAGGGTGCCGGTCACCCCACTCGTTGTCGCCAAGGGCAAGACGTACACCGTCACGGTCGATGCGAACACGGCTACCACAGCCCCGGTCACGCGCACGATCACGCTCGTCGGAAGCTAGGAGACTGGGATTTGAGGGTGGCGCTCGGCAGGTGCTGGGCGCCACCCTCACATG
>JANNQQ010000120.1:0-4302 GCA_031400835.1 Actinomycetes bacterium
CTCTGCCAGGCGCTCGGCGCTGCAGAGCTCCTGATGCCCGATGCGCTGACAGGCGAGGCGGTGCGCGCTGGGGTCGTCGCCCTTCTGGAACAACCGTCCTATCGCGATCGGGCCCGCGCGCTAGCGAGAGAGATCGCAGCGATGCCCGCGCCCGAGGAGCTTGTCCCTGCCATCATCGCGGCGACGATCGACGGCTGATCAGGCGGTCGCGGTCGCGCGCTCTTCGCGCGGCAGGCGGCGTGACACGATCTGCGAGACGCCGTCGCCGCCCATGGTGACCCCGTAGAGGACATCAGCGGCCTCCATGGTGCGCTTCTGGTGCGTGATCACGATGAACTGAGCCCTGTCCGAGTACCGTCGCAGAAGGTCGACGAAGAGCAAGACATTCGCGTCGTCGAGAGCCGCCTCGACCTCGTCGAGAAGGTAGAACGGGCATGGCTTAGCGAGGAACAGCGAAAACAGGAATGAGATCGCACCGAGTGCTTTCTCTCCGCCCGAGAGCAGAGACAGACGCGTGATGCGCTTGCCCGCGGGTCGAAGTTCGACCTCGATCCCCGGCTCGCCACCTTCCTCGTCCGGCTCGACGAGGCGAAGCCGTCCCTCGCCACCCGGAAAAAGTGTCGTCGAGACCTCCTCGAAGTTCGCCGCGACGGTCGCGAATGTTTCGTCGAAGCGGCGCTGAACGGTGGCGGCGAGCTCGTCACGGAGCTTCCCGAGCTCCGCGAGCGAGTCCTCGAGATCCTTGCGCTGCGTCGCGAGCTCATCGAGTCGCTCCTTCTCGGCCTCGTACTCCTCCTTCGCGAGCGGGTTGACGCGGCCAAGAGCCTCGCGACGCGCTTCGAGCCGATCGATCCGTAGTGCGAGCTCATCGCGGGTGAGCTGAGCCGACTCAAGGTCATCTCCTGCTTCAACCGTGGCCTCGGAGGCACCGGCCTCGTCGAGTCGGCGCTGTGCCTCCTCGGCATCGCCGTCAAGGCGCGCCAGTTCGACCTCGACCGCAGTCGCCCGCTCGGTAGCCTGGTCGGCCCGAGCTCGGAGGTCGACTTCCTCGGCCCCAAGACGACGGAGCTCCGACCCCAGCTCGGATGCACGCACCGCTCCGGCATCCGCGCGGGCGCGAACCGGAGCTTCAAGCCGCTCACCGATCGCGGTTGCGCGATCGAGGTCGGCACCTATCGAATCGACGGCTGCGACGAGTCGGTTGAGCAGATCGGCGTCAAGCCCGGTTCGACGCGGCGCTCGCTCGACAAGCAGGGCATCGGCTGCGCGAGCCCGGTCGGCTGCGTCGCGGGCGTCCCGTGCTGCACTCTCGGCGAGGGCGAGTGCGCTCTCGGCCTCCGTGATCAGGGTGGCTCGGTCGACATCGAGGTCGAGGGCGATCTCATCGACCGTGCCACCGAAGCGAGCCACAATCATCTCGGCTGCTTGGGCAGTACGTGTCGCCTGGCTTGCTTCTGCCTGGGCGGTTGCCTCTAGCGAGGCGAGCCGTCGCAGTTCTGCGCCGAGCTCGGCCGCGGCACGGGAACCCGAGGTAACGCTCGCCGCAACGGGTGCTTCGAGGGACGCGATCACCTTGATGACGCGTGCGAGTTGGTCGTCGAGGGCGCTGATGTCGCGGACAAGTCCGGCAAGGAGGCCAACATCGAGCACGCGCTCGCGCAGATGGGCAACCTCGGCGTACGCGGCCTCGGCGGTCGCGGCAACCGCCGCAGCCTCAGTGGCCGCGGTCGCTGCCGCTCCGGCCCGCGCCTCAAGCTCAACAACCTCGTCGGCAAGTGTCCGTCGGCGCGCGTCCAGCTCAAGCAGGATCGCCTCCGCCGTTGTCCCGGCGAACCACAGCTCACCGCGGTCGGCGTCATACCCGTGACCGGTGTCGGTCACAACGATGCCGTGGGTCGGCTCGATCAGATGCGCATCGTCGATGAGCCAGATCCCATCGAGGAGCCGCAACGCCTCAGCCGGCCCTGTCGCAAGCTCGCGGAGTGGACGGAGACCAGCGAGCGGCGGGGAACCGACGTCGTGGCCCGGTCGGTCGATCACGACAGCGAGGGAGCCGAGTGCTTCCCGACGGGCCTGTTCGAGCAGTTCGAAGCCGCGCCGAGAATCCTTCGCGAGTACCGCCGATGCACGCCAGGCGAGTGCTGCGGCGATCGCGCGCTCGGCACCGGGCTCGACCACCAGTGCCGCAAGCGCGATCTGCTCGCCGGCAGCCGCGAGCGTCAGTGCTGCTGGCGGGATGCCTTCGCGGCTCTCAAGTGAGCGTTCAAGAGCGGCGAGGCGCTCCTGGGTCGCCCGGGCACGCTCCGCGACGTCATCTCGCTCGGTGGCTGCAGCACGCGCGTGCATCAGCGCCTCGTTGGCCTCCTGCTCAAGCTCGACCGGCGACGGCCCGGAGCGACCAGCCTGTTTCCTTGCTTCCTCGTGCTCACGAGCGAGTCGTTGCTGGAGCGATGAGGTGTTCTCTCGTCGCGCCATGAGCCGCTCTCGTGCCGCACCGAGGGCTACGAGGTGCCGGTTCGCCCCGGCTTGCCCACCGGTGGCCTCGGCGATGCCGGCTTCGACCTCCCGGCGCTCCGCACGGATCGATTCAAGCTGAGTCTCGGCGGCCCGCGCCACACCTCGGTCGAACGTGGCGATCCTCGAATGCGCAAGACGCGCGCGCTCGATCGCTCGACCACCGTCGCTCGCCGCTTCGCGCGCCTCCGCCGCTGCGCGACCGGCAGCTTCCTCAAGCGCCCGCAAGGTCTCATCGCTACGCGCCGAACGTGCCCGTTCGGCCTCAGCGAGATCCTCACCAAGACGCGCGCGGAGGCTCGTCGCAGATTCGCGGCGTAGGCCCAACCGCTCGGACGCGCTCCGGAGCCTGTAGAGCGAGCCAAGAATCGCCTCGCGTTTCCCCGACGCGTCTGAGAGCTCGGTCTCGGCCTGCTCGCGCTCGGTGAGGAGCTTCGTGAGTGACTCCTGCGCCAAGCGTCGCGCGACCGCCGCCGCCTGGCGTCGTTCCTCCGCCGCAGCTCGGCGCTCGCCGATTGCGGAGAGGTCAAGCCTCGCGAGGCGCGCCCGGAGCCCGGCGAGTGAGACCGCAAGCTTCTCGGCCCGCTCGGCAGCTGTTGCCTGGAGCGCAAGAGGGCGCAGGCGCTTTCGGACTTCCTCCTCGACGTCGTGGGCCCGCTCTACCTGAATCTGAACGCGCGCGAGCTTTAGCTCTGCGCGATGCTTGCGGCGCTTGAACTTACCGAGCCCCGCGGCCTCCTCGACGAGGTGGCGTCGATCCTCGGGCTTCGAGGCGAGGACGGCATCGACCTTGCCCTGCGAGACGATCGAGTGCATCGAGCCTCCAAGACCGACGTCGGCCAGCAGCTCGACGAGGTCGGTGCGCCGAACGGGTGCCTTGTTGATGAGGTACTGCCCCTCTCCGCCGCGCACGAGCCGACGTGTGATCGCAATCTCGCTGTAATCGAGATCCTCGCCGAAGCCACCATCCTCGTTGTCGAAGATGAGCTCGACCTCACAGTTATCTGCGCCGGCACGTCCCTCAGCGCCGCCGAAGAGGACGTCGTCGGGCCGCTCGGCACGCATCTCACTCGGGGTGAGCGAGCCGGCAGCCCACACGATCGCATCGGCGACGTTCGACTTCCCCGAGCCGTTCGGACCGACGACAACGGCGACGCCGGGCTCGAGTTTGACCTCGACCGCGTCAGGGAACGATTTGAAGCCGCGGAGGCGGACAGAGCGCAGGTGCATGCAAGCCCGAGGCTAGCCACCGCTGCGGACGTCTCCGACGGATGCCACCCTTTCGCTGACGCACGTTGGCAGGGAGCCGACCTCCGGCTCCCTGCCAACCCGGCGAGCTGCTACTTGACCACCACGTTGACCGAGGCCGTCTGCGTCGTCGGCCGGCCGTTCGTCTTGAGCACGATCGTGAACTGCGCCTTCCCGCTCGCACCCTTCGCGGGGATCGAGAGCACGGTCGACTTGCCGGCGGCGACCTTCACCGTCGCCTTGCCCTTGACCGCGCCGCTCAGGGACGCCGTCGCGACGACCTGCGTCGGGCAGGCGACGCCAGTGAGCGTGTACTTCACCTTCGCCTTGCCACCGGACACGTTGACCGATCCAGCGACGAGGGCCTGCTGAGGCTTCGACCGATCCTCCGAGAAGCGCACGATGCTCTTTGTGCCGGAGTCGTACGCGTAGAGGTCGCCGGTCGGGCCGATGGCGACATCCTGGGCAATCAGGTCACCTGACCCGGGTCTCGCCGACAGGGAAGATCCTCGGCACCGCGACGTCAGGTGACCTGATTGC
>JANNQQ010000121.1:0-6812 GCA_031400835.1 Actinomycetes bacterium
CACCGAACCGCTCTGTCGAATCGATCCACAGCCACGTCGAAGGCATGTCGAGTGGGTCGAGTTGTCAGAGAAGATTGGAAACCTGTTCGAAGGATGCGTCCGATTCGCCCAGCCGCCAGAACAGAAGGCGGATAATCATTCCGCGGGTGGTATCCAGGGCTCATAGACGCCGCCGCTGACCCCGCCGATCACGATGAACGACATGCCGTCTGGGCCAGCGGTCGGCCGTCGCTTGGAGTCTGGTGAAACGAGGATGTAGCGCCCGGGCTTCATCTCGACGATCTCGCCCTCGATCTCGAGTGAGCCGCCACCTGCGAGGGTGAGGTACACCTCCTCCTGCCTTGAGTTCACCTCAGCGTGCTCGGAGCCGACCTTGTCCGGCGGGAAGTCGATCTGGTTGATTCCGAAGCCCGTTGCACCGATGTGGTGTCGCACGAACTTGAATGTTCCCCACACGTAGGGGATGTCGTCGACATCGACGATTGAGTGACTCATGCCATACCTCCCTGCTGGTAGCTCTCACATCCGGAAGACGCCGAACGTGGTCTCGGGGACGGGCGCATTCATAGCCGCCGCCAGCCCGAGAGCAAGTACGCGCCTCGTATCGAAAGGATCGATGACGCCATCGTCCCACAGACGAGCCGTTGAGTAGTACGGGGAGCCTTCGCGCTCGTAGGTTGCGCGGACCTCGTCCGGGTCGACGTCGCCCACCATCGAGAGGACCGTCGCCGCCTGCTCGCCGCCCATCACGGAGATCCGTGCGTTGGGCCACATCCACAGCTGTCGTGGGCCGTACGCACGTCCACACATTGCGTAGTTCCCAGCCCCGAACGAGCCCCCGACGACCACCGTGAACTTCGGGACGTTCGCGCACGCGACCGCGGTGACAAGCTTGGCGCCATCGCGCGCAATCCCACCCTCCTCGTACTCCTTGCCGACCATGAAGCCCGTCACGTTCTGGAGAAAGACGAGTGGAATCCCACGCTTGCAAGCGAGCTCGATGAAGTGCGCTCCCTTCTGCGCTGACTCGGCGAACAGGATCCCACGATTGGCCAGGATCGCTACCGGGTGACCTTCGAGGTGTGCGAACCCGCAGACGAGCGTCTCGCCATAGAGCGCCTTGAACTCGTGGAACCGGCTGCCGTCCACGATCCGTGCGATGAGCTCAAGCGGATCGAGCTCATGACGAAAGTCCTCCGGGATCAGGCCGTACAGATCAGACTGGTCGGTAGCTGGCGGTTCGACCGGAGCGCGCTCCCACGGCGGTGGAGCCGGATCACCGAGGTGTCGGACGATCTGGCGCGCAAGGGCGAGTGCATGCTCGTCCGAGTGGGCGAGATGGTCGGCAACACCCGAGCGTCGCACGTGAAGCTGCGCTCCACCGAGGTCCTCGGCCGATACGTCCTGGCCTGTCGCGGCCTTCACGAGAGGAGGACCTCCGACGAAGATGGTGCCGGTCCCCTCGACGATCACGGTCTCGTCCGACATCGCGGGCACGTATGCCCCGCCGGCGGTGCACGAGCCCATGACGACGGCGATCTGAGGGATCGCTGCGGCCGACATGCGTGCCTGGTTGTAGAAGATTCGTCCGAAGTGATCGCGATCGGGGAACACCTCAGCCTGGAGCGGGAGAAAGGCGCCACCCGAGTCGACGAGGTAGATGCAAGGCAGGCGATTCTCAGCTGCGATCTCCTGCGCCCGCACGTGCTTCTTCACGGTTAGCGGGAAGTACGAGCCGCCCTTGACCGTTGCGTCGTTGGCGACGAGCACGCACTCGCGTCCCTCGACAACGCCGATCCCGGTGATGATCCCCGCAGACGGTGCCTGGCCGTCATACATCTCCCACCCGGCGAGCGCGCTGAACTCAAGAAACGCCGACCCGGGATCGACGAGGCGGTCGATGCGCTCGCGGGCGGTGAGCTTTCCGCGCGAGCGATGGCGTTCGGTTGCCTTCTCGCCACCACCGACGGCCACAACGGCCGTTCGCTCGCGCAGCTCGGAAACCAGGGCAGTCATCCGGGCTGCCCGCTGCTCGAAGACTTCGTCGTGTACGACGCGCGAGATGAGAACGGTCACGATGCCGAGTCTACGCCGAGGTGACCTTGCGGATCATGGCTAGCAATGCGCGCGCCCGCGCTATCGTCGCGTGCATGGCTGACGATCTCGACCCGCTTGAGCAACACCTGCTCGATGCGCTGAGGATGCTCGCGCCTGGGGCGAGCACGGAATCCGTGCCTCCGCAGGTCGGCGCGGCCTGGCGCGCGCAGGTCGACAGTCGCCTCATCGATCACGCGGCCCGCTGGCTCCAGGCGCAGAAGCTCGGTTTCTACACGATTGGCTCTGCAGGGCATGAGTCGAACGCCTTCGTAGCGCTTGCGTTGCGTCCGACCGATCCGGCGCTGCTTCACTACCGCTCGGGCGGCTTTTACCTTGCGCGCACAGGGCAGGTCGGGCACGACGGCGTATCGGACATCCTGCTCGGAATGGCCGCAGCGACTGACGAGCCGATCGCAGGCGGACGACACAAGGTGTTCGGTCACCCCGATCTCGCCGTGATCCCCCAGACCTCGACGATCGCATCGCACCTTCCACGGGCTGTGGGGGTCGCGTTTGCGATCGAGCACGCGCGGAGACTGAGCGTGCCGAGCATCTGGCCCGAGGATGCGATCGTGGTCTGCTCCTTCGGCGATGCGTCGCTCAATCACGCCACGTCCCAGGCGGCGCTTAACACCGCTGCGCACTTCGCCTACCGTGGGATTCCGTTGCCAATCCTCTTCGTGTGCGAGGACAACGGGATCGGTATCAGTGTGCGGACGCCGGAGTCGTGGGTCGAGCAATCGCTCTCCGGTCGTCCCGAGCTCGCGTACGAGACGGCTACCGGGTCTGACCCCGAGGCAACCCTTGCGACAGCAACCGAGCTCGTCAGCTGGGTGCGAGAGCACCGCTTTCCCGCAGTCCTGCGCCTACGCACCGTGCGCTACCTGAGCCACGCAGGCGCCGACGTCGAGACCGCCTATCGCAGCGCCCAGGAGATCAGAGTGGACTACGAGGCCGATCCGCTCCTCGCGACCGCACGCTGGTTGGTAGCCGGTGGCGCGCGCGCTGGGTCCGATCTCGCCGACGAGTACCTCTCGTCGCGCGTCGAGATCCGGGAGCGCGCCCTCGAGGCAACGCGCCGCCCTTCACTCGCCACAAGCGAGGACGTGATGCGCCCGCTGGCGCCGCGCTCTCCCGATGCGGTCGCTATCGAGGCACGCACGACCGGCCCTCATCTCACCGAGCCGCTCACCCTTGCGCAGTCGATCAACGGAGCACTCGCCGAGGTGCTCGACGCACACCCGGAAACCATTCTGTTCGGCGAAGACGTCGCTGTGAAGGGAGGTGTCTACGGTGTCACCCGCGGTCTGCAGTCGCGGTTTGGAGAAGAGCGGGTGTTCGACACGCTGCTCGACGAGACGTCGATCCTCGGTCTCGCGCTCGGCACTGCGGTGACGGGGTTCGTGCCGCTGCCTGAGATCCAGTACCTCGCCTATCTCCACAACGCGGAGGATCAGCTTCGCGGTGAGGCTGCGACGCTCCACTTCTTTTCACAGGGGGCCTATCGCAATGGGATGGTGGTTCGTGTCCAGGGGCTTGGCTATCAGCGCGGGTTCGGTGGCCACTTCCACAACGACAACGGGCTTGGGGTGCTACGCGACATCCCGGGGATCGTTATTGCATCGCCAGCTCGTGCCGAAGACGCCGCGGCCATGCTGCGTACCTGCGTTGCGGCGGCACGGATCGATGGCACTGTGTGCGTGTTTCTTGAGCCGATCGCGCTCTACCACACCCGCGATCTGCACGAGGACGGAGATGGGCTCTGGCTCGGTATCCCGTCCGACGAGCATGCGCCGATCGGGTCGGCCCGCACGCATCTCGCCGGCGACGACCTGACGCTGGTGACCTGGGGTAATGGCTTGCCGATGTCGCTGCGTGTCGCGAAACGTCTCGAGCAGCGAGGGCTCGGAGTGCGGGTCGTCGATCTGCGGTGGCTCGCGCCGCTTCCTCTCGCCGACATCATTCGCGAGGCGCAGGAGACGAGGCGCGTGCTTGTCGTCGATGAAACCCGCCGTACCGGTGGAGTAGGGGAGGGCATCGTCTCGGAGCTGCTCGCCTCCGGGTACACAGGGCGTCTGGCGCGCGTGTCGAGCAAGGACTCGTTCATTCCACTCGGTGACGCGGCCCGGCTTGTGCTGCTCTCGGAGGACGAGATCGAAGCGGCGGCGATGAAGCTGATCACCGGGTGAGCAACAAGTTGTGAAACGCGAGATTCCACGTACAGTCATAGGCGATGGCGCTCGTCGCTTTGCCTCCGGTGATCCCGATTACGTGCCCTGCACCCGCGCGCGAGATCTCGTCGGGAGCGCGCTGCGGGTTTGTGCGCGTGCAGCTCGACCGGACAGGCGGGACGCCAGGCACGGTGCGCGTGTACTTCGAGCACTACCCGCCGCGCGACCGCTCGCAGCCGGCCGAGTCGACCGTTCTCTCAATCGAGGGTGGTCCCGGGTACCCAACCGCCGCTGACCGTGACTCGCGAGCGGCAATGTGGGTGCCGCTGGCACAACGACGTGCGTTGCTTCTGGTCGATCTCCGTGGGACGGGCCGTAGCGACGCGCTTTCGTGCCCCGCGCTGGCGAAGTCGACGCTGAACTACATCGAGCGCGCTGGGCGATGTGCCGAGGAACTTGGTCCGCGTCGCGACTTCTACGGGACGGGCGATGCAGTCGAAGATCTCGAGGACGTGCTGCTTGCCCTCCGCGCCGGAGCCGTCGATCTCTACGGCGACTCGTACGGCACCTATGCCGCTCAGGCCTTCGCGCTGCGGCACCCTGAACGGCTTCGCTCGCTCACGCTCGACGCCGCGTATCCACTGCCGGGCACCGATCCGGCGTACGCCGACCTCATTGCCGCTTTCCGGCGTGGACTCCGTCTCACATGCCAGCGAAGGCCCGGTTGCCCGGCGGGTGAGCGCCGCGAGGACGCGGTCGCGTTGCTGGCAGAGACTGCACGGAAGCTCGACGCGAAGCCCATCAGTGGGGTTGGCCTCGATGGCGACGGCAACCTGCAGGTTCTCCGAATCGATCAGGACGGACTCGCGCAGATCGCCGGTGCGTCGTACTACAGCTACGTCGTCTGGCGCGACCTCCTCGCCGCAGCCGTCGCCTATGACATGGGTGACGAGACGCCGCTGCTTCGACTTGGCGCCGAGCACATCTACGGCGACGTCGGCGAGGCAGATCCGCCGTCGTTCTCCGACCCGCTCTACCTTGCCGTGACCTGTCACGACTATCCGCAGCTCTGGGATCCAGAGACGCCAATTCCGCTGCGCGCAGAGGAGGCCGCCGCGCGCCTGGGCGGCTATCCGGTCGGCACGTTCACGCCGTTTACCGCCGAGGCCTGGACCTCGCTCGAATATGAAGGGCCGCTTGCCTGCCTGAAGTGGCCGAGCCCCACGGCCGGTCAGCCGCCCGAGCCGGCGAACGCGAAGTATCCGAAGGTTCCAACGCTCGTCCTCAATGGCGATCTCGACACGATCACCTCTTCTTCGGGTGCGAAGGTCGTCGCCGACAAGTTTCCGCGTTCATGGTTCGTCGAGGTGAGCAACTCGATCCACGTGACAGCACTCGGCGATCGCGACGATTGCGCATCGGTCATCTACACCCGATTTGTCCGCGAGCTTCGACCTGGCGACACAAGCTGTGCGGCCAAGGTCCCCGAGATCCGCGTGGTGCCCTACTTCGCGAGCACGGTGGATCAGGTCGACGCAGGCCAGCCTGAGTCGGGGAACGACGCCACAGGCGCACATCGCAAGATCGCGGTCGCTGCCGCCCACACTGTTGCGGACGTCGTCTCACGTTGGTGGGTCAACTACGACGGCGACAGCCGGGGCCTGCACGGTGGCGAATGGTCATACGAGGGCGACGGCGATGTCGTCTTCACGCTCGACCGCGTCGTGCTCGTCCCTGGGATCGCCGTCTCCGGTGAGGTGACGTGGTTCTCCGATGGTGCGGTCACCGCCGATCTCGACGTAAAGGCTCCGCGCGGTGAGCGGGCGGTGCTCGATCTCACCTGGACCTCGGGGTCGCTTTCGCGCGCCAAGCTCCGCGGTTGGGTCGCGGGCGAGCGTCTCGAAGCATCAATGCTCGCGCCCTAGATCGACCAACTAGATGGTCGGTGCACGGGGTGAGTCAACCCGAAGGAGGGATCGACAGCAGCCGGGGCGGGGTCTACCCTTGACGGGAACCTGAGGCCTCTACCGCACGGAGGAATCTGTATGCCCGCCACGCGCACTCCCCTGCTCGCCACGCTCGTCAGCTCCGTGATCGTCGTGGTGCTGGCGTGTGTTCTTTGGCTCGCGGTCGCGTCGCGTGCAGAGGCCGCTGCGCTCCCAGGTCGCGACTCGCCGGCATGCCTTCGTGGTCACTGGATCTCAACCGTTGCAGAATCGCGCCGCGTGTTGAAATCGCTCGTGCCTGGTCCGTACGACTTCAAGGCGAAGCTCTACATGATCTTCGACCGCACCACGTTCGCGTACGGCACCTCGTCTTTCGTGTTCCGAGGGCCAGCCGACAGCGTCGCCAAGGGGAGCTTCTCGACACTCCACGGATATACGGCAAGAACCGGTCGGATCACGCTCGCCGCCGGAGATGCGCACATCATCTTCGACGAATTCTCAGTCGCCGGCCAGGCGGGGACGCCCCCTCCTCCTCAGAGCTATGCGGTGCCTGGCGGGCTGACCCCGTTCCAATGCCGTGGTTCGGTTCTGAAGTACA
>JANNQQ010000122.1:0-11387 GCA_031400835.1 Actinomycetes bacterium
CGCCGACGCCACCCAGCTGATGGCCTTTGCCGGCTTCTATTCCATGTTCTTCTTCCTCACCCTGTACATGCAGAACGTACTCGGCTACTCGCCGATCAAAGCCGGCGCCGCTTACCTCCCGGTCACCGCCGGCCTCGCGCTTGCCGCCACCCTCTCTCCCAAACTGTTCGCGCGGATCGGCACCCGTCCGGTGTTAACGGCGGGCGCGCTCACCTCAGCCGGAGCGATCTTCTATCTCTCCCGCATCCCCGTCGACGGGAATTACCTGACAGATCTGCTTCCTGGCCTCCTCGCAATGTCCATCGGGCTGGGCGCGATCTTCGTCGGCGCCACGGTCGCCGCCAACGCAGGCGTCCCCACCCATCAGGCAGGCCTTGCCGCTGGCCTGATCAACACATCACTCCAACTCGGAGCAGCGCTCGGGCTCGCGATCTTCTCCGCGATCGCCACCGCCCGCACCAACGACCTCCTCGCAGCCCACGCCGCCACTCCCGAGGCGCTCACCTCCGGCTACGCCCGAGGCCTACTCGCCTCGAGCATCTTCGTTGCCGCTTCCGCCCTCACCGCACTCAGCACACTCAACGCGCGCGGCGAACCCGAACCCCAGATCGACGCAGAACCAGTCCTCGAACCGAGGTAACCCACTAGTCCAGACGAGAAAGTCTTGACCTACGCACTGCTCGTCTACGACCTGCCCAGCGCACAGGAGACGCTTTCCGACCAGGAGAATGGAGCCGTACAACGCGCTGTCGCAGAGCCCCCAAGGCTCGAAACAACGCGCACGCTTCCCCTCCACCACATGTGACCCGAGCGTTGCCGCAAGAGAAAATCCCTGCAGATCGGGCCAAAGCCGACGCGCGGACTCGAACCGCGGACCCCTTCATTACGAGTGAAGTGCTCTACCAGCTGAGCTACGTCGGCACGTTGGTGGCAAATCCTAGCGACCACCCCAGGCGCCGACGACTGGCGCTCTCAGTGCGCGAAGGCCCGCCGCAGCCGCACGAAGAGCGCTTCGAGCCACAGCTGCGGGTTGACGTTGAACTCCTCGGCCACACGCCAGGCGTCGCGCACGTGCTCGGCTGCATCTTCGGCGTCGCGACCCACTTTCTCGGAGTCGGTGCGCAGGTCGACCAACCGGTCGGCGTTCGCGACCGACGCTTCAGCGGCGGCGCCGCAGACGACGAGGTCGCGGTACCACGCCTCGAGCTCCTCGAGCGACGCGAGCATCTCCTCGCGCTCGGCGCCGCGCTGGGCGCGCTTTACCCGTTGGTCGGCTTCGCGCGTGGTGAGATCGAGCGTGTCGACGATCTCCTGCTCGAGCTTGCCGGCCGTGACGCCGAAGGCGCGGGCGGAGTCGAGAATGACCGCGACCCCATCGCTCGACTCGAACTCCTCCGCGAGATAGACGGACCGCGCCGCGGCGATCAGGCCGTCACGACGCTCGCGCGCAGCGGGGTCGAGCAGCCTCTGTGCGCGATCGAGGCGCCCGGCGGCGACTCGCGCCACAACCCGAACGCGCTCCTCGTCGAGCGACGGGTCGTGCGCGGAGACCCAGTCACGCACCATCTTCTCGGGGAGGCGATGGAACGGGACGAGCTGGCAGCGCGAGCGAATCGTCTCGGGAATCGGCCCGAGAGTGTCGGCGACGAGAACGATCGTCGCATACGACGGTGGCTCCTCGAGATCTTTGAGCAGCGCGTCGGCCGCGTCCGCGTTGAGCCGATGCGCGTCGAAGAGGATGTAGACACGTCGGTCGGCTTCGAACGGCCGCATGTGCAGGTCGTGGTGGAGAGCCCTGATCTCGTCGATTCGGATCATCTCGCCGAGCGGCTCGATCACCTGGAGATCGGGGTGTGTGCCCGCCTCTACCCGGCGAGCATCACCGAGGAGCGCTCCAGCGAACCCCAACGCCGCAGCGCGCTTACCGACACCGGCAGGCCCGTGGAGGAGGTAGGCGTGCGCCGCCCCTTCGTGGAGCGCCGCCGCGAGAAGCCGCTGCGGCCCGGCCTGCGCAGGGATATCGCTCACGCGGATGCTCATTGTGGTCGCACCGTTCTCCACACCTGTGCTGCGATCGCGGCGACACTCGCGGCTCCGTCGACGATCACGTAGCGCTCCGGGTAGCGGGCAGCGAGCGCGCGAAAGGCTTCGGCGGCCCGTTCCTGTAGTGCCAAGCCGTCGCGCTCGATCCGATCGCGTTCACCTCCCATTCGATCTGAAGCGGCGGTGGCGTCGATATCAACGAGCACGGTCCAGTCGGGCACAAGACCACCTACGGCGGCGAGGTTCAACTCGAGCACCGCCTCGACTCCGAGGCCACGGCCGGCACCCTGGTAGGCGACCGACGAGTCGAAGTAGCGGTCGGAGATGACCGAGGCGCCACGTTCGAGTGCAGGGCGGATCACCTCTTCGACGTGCTGCGCGCGCGCCGCGGTGTAGAGCGCAGCTTCGGCCCATGGCGCAACGTGGTCGCCATGAAGAACGAGGTTACGCACCGCCTCGCCGAGCGGTGTCCCGCCTGGCTCGCGCGTGAGGACGACCTCAACGCCTTCCTCCACCAGCGCATCGGCAAGCAAGCGTGCCTGGGTGGTCTTTCCCGACCCGTCGATTCCCTCAAAGGTCACAAACATCGACCCGTACGATAGAGGGGTGCGGACAGTCGTCACCGGTGGGGTCGGCTTTATCGGCTCTCACGTCGTCGAAGCGCTGCTTGCGCGCGGCGATGAGGTGCACGTGGTCGACAACCTGGCGCGCGGCCGACGGGAGAACCTGGCCGAGGGAGCCGCGCTCCACGTCGCCGATATCCGCGAGCCGCTCGAGGAGCTATTCGCCGAGTTGCGCCCGGAGATCGTCTTCCACCTAGCCGCACAGATCGACGTGCGGCTGTCGGTTGCCGACCCAGTCGCCGATGGGCAGGCGAACGTCCTCGGCACGATTCGCGTGCTCGAGGCTGCGCGCCCTATCGGGGCCAAAGTGATCTTCACCTCAACGGGCGGCGCGATCTATGGCGAGTGCGACCGGCCGGCAACAGAGAGTTCCACGCGACAGCCTCTCTCTCCCTACGGCACCTCAAAGCTCGCAGCCGAGGAGTACCTCGCGACCTGGAATCGCCTGTACGGCACGAGTCACGTTGCACTTCGACTTGGAAACATCTACGGCCCCCGCCAGGATCCGCATGGCGAGGCGGGAGTTGTCGCCATCTTCTTCCAGCGTCTGCAGGAGCGTGAGTCGGTGACGATCTTCGGCGATGGCACCCAAACGCGCGACTATGTCTTCGCTGCCGATGTTGCGCAGGCGATGCTCGCTGCCCAGGATGCGGCTGGCGGAGTGTTCAACGTCGGAACCGGCGTCGAGACCTCGGTACTCGAGCTGTGGGAGCGCTGTTGCGTTGCCGCAGGAATCACCACCGATGCCAAGAATGCGCCCGGACGTCTTGGCGAACTCCAGCGCAGTTTTCTCGACCCGACCGCCGCCGCCGCGCACCTGGGGTGGAGCGCAACGACGCCTCTTGCCTCGGGACTGGGAGCAACGTGGGAGTCGCTCCTGAAGGAATGAGCGCCGCGCGGTCGAATCCGGTCGCGCCGTGTCTTACCCGCTCAGCCTTCCGAGAGTCGACCTGCCCGTCCGCCAGTGGCGGACGGCAGCGATCATTCTGACCGCCATCGCGGCGATCCAGCTCGTTCTCCTCGTCGGCATCATGCTCTCCCGCACAGGCACCGCGACCACAGTGGCCGCGAAGCGCCCCGCCGTCACGGCGACGAAGACGAAGCCGGCCAAGATCACCCCCACCGCACTGACGGCACTCCCGCGGCGCAAGATCGGCGTTCTCGTCCTGAACGGCAACGGTCGTACCGGGGCTGCGAGCGTCGCGGCGAACCGTGTGACGAACCGCGGGTATCGCGTACGTGGTGTCGCGAACGCCCCGAACTCCGGTTACGCCCACTCGATTGTGATGTACCGACCCGGATTCAAGAGCGAGGGCGCGCGACTCGCGCGCGACCTCGGAGTGCCGATAGTCGGGCCCCTCGACGGTATGCGCCCATCGCAGCTGCACGGGGCGCATACCGTGTTGATTCTCGGCGCGTAAGCGAGGCACTTCCGCCTGAGGCGGAACTGCCTACGAACCGCAGCGCGACGGCTCCCAACTATTCGCACGCCCCGTCATTGACGGCGGCCCGAGCCACATCAAGCGAGCCACCCTTCTGCCAACGGCTGCTCTTCGGATCGAGGGTGTAGGCCTCGTTGTACGCGTGGTAGGCACCGCAGAGGTCGGCGGGCTCGCTGATGTAGAGAAACAGTGCGAGCTCGAGCCAGCCCGCAGGATTCTCGGGTTGCTTCGCTGCGGCTTCCTCGTAGAGCTCGCGTGCACGGGAGGTGTCACCTGCGATGTCGGCCACGGACGCCTGGGCGATCACGGGCTCGAGTCCGAGAGGGTTGAGTTGGCGCGCTGACCTTGCCGAGCTCGCCGCAGCCTGGAGATCGGAGCCGAGCATTCGATAGGTCTCGTCGACGGCGCGAGATGCGAGCGGCGGCAATAGGAGCGACATGACAACGGCGACGCCGGCGGCAGCGGTAAGCAGCGTCGCCGTCCCCCCACCGCTGAGCCTGCGTAGCGGTCGGCCCGTCGCTATCAGCGCGCCGACGACCACAAGGGCAGGGCCTGTGACGGCGAGGAAGTCGGCGTCGTAGTCAACAAGAGCATGAAGTCCGTACCCAAGTGCGACGATCGCGAGCACAACCACGGCGCCACGGTCGTCCCCACGCGATCGGCCAATCGCACGCCTCGCCGACACCACCACGCTGACGACTACGAGCCCAAGCAGCGCGAAGCCGACGAGACCGAGATCTGCGAGAACCTGAAGCGGGACGCTGTGCGGTTCGGTGACCTGGGTCGAATCGTCACGCACCCTGAGACGGGCGATACCGAATGTTCCTGCGCCGGTTCCCGCGACAGGGTGGGCACGGGCGATCTCGATCGCTTCTCCCCACCAGGCGAGGCGGTTGTTGTCGCAGAGCTCGGCTAGACGACCGGGATCGTTCGAGCACTCGCCGCCGTTGACCTGGTTGGTCGCCCAGGTGACGGGATTCCCGACCTCCACAATGAGTCCACCGAGCCCGACGAGGGCGACTGCGATAACGACGACGCGCAGCGTGCGAATGACCTCACTGCGGCGGTGGGTGACGAGCTTCTCAACGGAGATCAGCTGCGAGAGCGCAAGCGTCACGAGCGCTCCGAGGATCACAGCGACAGCGAAGAGCCGGCCGTCGTCCACCCGCACCTCGCGACCCACCCCGTCGTCGACGAGCGCATCTCGAGTAAAGGCCCAAACGCCGACGACGACTCCGGGAAGCGCCGCGAGCAACAACCTGACCGCTCGATCGAGGCGGTCTCGCTCGAGGTAGAGAGCCACCGCAACCATCGCGATTCCCGCAAGCAGCCCGGCGCGCGACTGGGTCAGCAGGAGCGCAACCACAGAGACGTAGGCGAGCAGGGCACCGAGAACCGGCAGCCGCTTGCCAATCCCCATGAGCCACAGCGCGAGGACGATCCCAGCGTCGGCAAGGAGCGAGAGCGCTGTCCAGTGCCCGACCGGCTCTCGGAGGCGCGCGGCCCGGTCGCCGTCCGCGAAGAGGGACGGAATCGCCACCCCAAGCAATGCCCAGACGAGAGCCGCGCCGATCACCACTGCGAGGATCCCTGCGAGACACCTACTGCCGCCTTTCAGCGCGCCGATGGCGACCCCGACGACGACGAAGGCCAGATACACGAGCCCGCGGTTGAGCCACGACCAGGATGCATCGCCCGCGATCGACCATCCGATCGACACGCCGGCCCACACAGCGAGCAGCCCTATCCCAACAACGCAGGCCACTCCGAACCGATCGAGTTGCGGCATCGGAAGTGCTCCCCGAAGCGCGAGCACCACGAAAAACACGGCCGCCACGATGGCCGCGGTACCCGTGACCGGCATCGTGGAATCCCCGGACCCGCCTCCATGGAACACCGCGAGCGCCAACAACACTGCGACAATGCCACCGAGCGCGAAGGTGAGAACGCGAGACGGCTCTGGCGCGGACTCGGGTCGCGGCGCCGCGTTCTCCATAGACGCGCCACGCTACCACGGGCACAGGTTCTCGTACCTCCGGCGCAAAGATCGTTTACCCTTCCTTGACCGTCGACACATTCGCCGGGGGGAGAGTGACCCTCCGGCCCGAACGTTCCTTTGTGACTGCCACAACCCGCACACGCCGTCTGCTCTCATCGATGGCACAGACTCTCTTCGTCGTGTCACTCGTGGCCCTCGTAGCGGTCATCGCGGTCCCGACGGCCGAAGCAAAGGTGAAGAAGAAAACCTGCGCCCGCGCGATCATCAACGACTGGTACGGCGACGGGCAGATCGACAGGCAATACGAGTTGCATTGCTACAAGGAGGCGATACGTGCCCTCCCGGTCGATATCAAGGACTATTCGCGCGCGCCCGAGGACATCTTGCGCGCGCTTGCCTACCGCAAGAAGGGCGAGGCCGACCCAGGCAACGGGGGCAGCGGGGTGCTGACGCCCCCGAAGGGTGACACAGGCGCGACAACCGACCCCGACTACCACTTTGCGACGACTGTTGCCGACCCGCCCTCGACGGAGCCGGGCGGCGAGGACACGATCGCCGCGAACGACGGGCTCGACACGTCAGGTCCGTCCTCAATTCCGATTCCGCTACTGATTCTCGGTGGGCTCGCCTTGCTCCTACTCGCCGCCGGTGGTGCTGGCTATGTGAACCGCCGACGCCAGGCGCGCGGCGCCGACGGCTCAGGCCCGTAGCCCAGCGCGCCAGGGGCGGAGCGCCTAACCAATCCCTCACAGTTCCCTGACCGGCCACTCACTCGCTGCGGGAAAACTGCATCTTCCCCGAACGCTCCTTTGTGAATTCCGCAACCTGCCCACACCGTCTCGCCACCCTGACGGTGAAAACCCTTCTTCTCTTCTCGCTGCTGGCCCTCGTCGCCGTGGCCACGAGTCCCGTGGCGCAGGCCAAGCCGAAGAAGAAGAGCTGTGCGGAGGCGATCCGTAACGACTGGTACGGCGACGGGCAGATCGATAAGCAGTACGAGCTGCATTGCTACAAGGAGGCGATTCACGGTCTGCCTGTCGACGTCAAGGACTATCAGCACGCCTCCGAGGACATTCTCCGCGCCCTCGCCTATCGCAAGAAGGGCAAGCCCGACCCAGGCAGCGTAGGAAACGACGCGCCCGAGCCGAACCAGCCCTCCTCCGCCCCGTCTCCGTCGCCGAGCCAGCCCGAAGGCCCTCAGGACGAGACCGATGAGCCGGCGACAACCGATGGAACGCAAACGGAGGCCGCAGGGCCGGGCGATGAGCTTGACACGTCCGGCCCCTCGTCGATTCCGATCCCGCTGCTTGTACTTGGTGGCCTCGCCTTACTCCTGCTCGCCGCAGGCGGGGCCGGGTACGCAAACCGTCGTCTTCAGACGCGCCGTAGCGACGACAACGCGTCGTAGGCCGCGGCGCGTTCTCATCGCCGACTCACCCTCGCACGGGTAGTATTCATCCGTGGGAAGGACATATATGTACGCAATTTGCAGGGTTTTAAAGACTCGCAAACTGCCACCTGGAGTTCGTGGGCATGTCGTCCGGCACGCGTCCTACACTCCCCCGTCCCTTCGCATGACGCCTTCGAGCTAGGCGCCGGCACAGGAGAGGATCCAACCCATTTCGGCGACGGAGGACAGCATGGCCAGCGCCAAGCAGGCGAGCACCACCCCCCAGGCACCACCTGACGAGGAAATCGTCAACACGGTTATCGACAACGAGGCAAGCGTTGCGCCTCGGCGGTTCTTCACCATTCCCGGTCGCGACCCTTTTGACGAGGTCGACTGGGAGCTCCGTGACGCGCTCATTCCGGGCAAGGGAGGCCCAGCGTTCGAGCAGCGGCAGGTCGAGTTCCCCAAGTTCTGGTCGCAAACCGCGACGAACATCGTCGCGCAGAAGTACTTCCGTGGCCGCATGGCCTCCCCGGAGCGCGAGCGCTCGGTCAAGCAGATGGTTGGCCGCGTCGCCGACTCGATCGCAGCCTGGGGTAGGCAGGGTGGCTACTTCGCGACCGAGGAGGAAGGCGACACCTTCCACGCCGAGCTGAAGGCGATCCTGGTCAACCAGATCGCGTCGTTCAACTCGCCCGTGTGGTTCAACGTTGGCTTTGAGGAGACGCCTCAGTGCTCGGCATGCCAGCCCTATCACGCATTGGTATCGACCCCGAACGGGATGATTCCAATTGGCTCCCTGGTAGAGGATGCCGCCATTGGCCGTGAGGTGTACGACGCGAACGGAACGACAACCGTCGTCGCCGTGAAGGCGAACGGCCTCAAAGAGGTCTTCCGCGTCACGCTGAAGAACGGCAACTTCGTCGAGGCAACAGCCGACCACGTCGTCAAGGCCGTCCATGAGCGTCGCAGTACACCGGAGTGGCTCCGTGTGGATCAGCTCGCGCTCGGAATGCGTATGCATCTGCACCCTCATCGCTCGAGAGTGGAAGCACCCGTTTACGCTGGCGCTGGAGTCGGTTCGAGTTCGTCCGACGACGATTTTCCCTTCGAACGACACGATGCTGCTCTCACCGCCGAGGCCGCCCTCGCTGGTTGGCTCCAGGCGGATGGGTTCGTCGGTCAGTACGAGGGAACAAATCGTTCGCTGACGATCGAGTTCATGGTCGTCAATGACGAGGAGCATGCATGGGTCACCGAGAACCTTGACCTCGTCTTCCCGGATGCGCATCGCCACGAGCGCTCCGTCGAGACCCAGGATGCGTCGCTCGACTGCCGCCGCATTAGGCTCTATGGCGAGCATCTACGCGAGTTCGTCGAGCGCTGGGGTCTTTTGGCTCGCGGCACCGAGATTCGCGTTCCCGAGCGGCTGTGGACGGCGTCTCATGCAGAGGTCACGGCCTATCTCCGCAGCATCTTCCAGGCGGATGGCTACGTCACCGTTCAACAGAACGAGACGAGCCAGAGCGGAAGGATCGCATTCGCAGTCATCGGTGAGCAGTGGACTGAGGACATCCAACTGCTGCTCAACACGATCGGGATCTATTCGCGTCGAATCTCGAAGTCCGAGTCCCGCGACGATCGCCACGACCTCCATGAGGTTCAGATCAGCATCGGATCCGAGCGGACTCGCTTCGCCGAACTCGTCGGCTTTATCGGTTCCGACAAGAGCGAACGACTGTCGGAGTCGCTTGAACTGCGAAACCCGAAGAACTGCCCGGATCTGCGGGAGGAAACGATCGTCGCGATCGAGAGCCTCGGTGTGCAGGAGGTCTACGACATCCAGACCGAGTCGGGCGAGTATCTCTCAAACAACGTCGCCGTCCACAACTGCTTCATCCTCTCGATCGAGGACTCGATGGAGTCGATCCTCGACTGGATCAGGCGCGAGGGGATCATCTTCCGCGGTGGTTCCGGGTCGGGGCTCAACCTCTCGCGGCTGCGCTCGTCGAAGGAGCAACTCTCCAAGGGAGGGTATGCGTCAGGCCCGGTCTCGTTCATGCGCGGGGCGGATGCTTCGGCGGGGACGATCAAATCGGGTGGCAAGACGCGTCGTGCAGCGAAGATGGTCGTGCTCGACATCAGCCATCCCGATATCGACGAATTCATTTGGTGCAAGGCGAAGGAAGAGCGCAAGGCGCGCGTCCTTGAGCAGGCCGGGTACGACATGTCGCTCGACTCACCCGACTGGGCCTCGATCCAGTATCAGAACGCGAATAACTCGGTGCGTGTCACTGACGCCTTCATGGAGGCGGCAGTGGAAGGTCGTGAGTGGGGTCTTACTGCCCGCACCGACGGGTCGGTCATCGAAACCACCGACGCCCGCGCGCTGCTGAAGGACATGGCATCGGCGGCGTGGGAGTGCGCCGATCCAGGCGTCCAGTACGACACGACGATCAACACGTGGCACACGTCTCCGAACACGGGCCGCATCAACGCGTCGAACCCTTGCTCTGAGTACATGCATGTCGACGACTCTGCGTGCAACCTCTCGTCGCTGAACCTCCTGAAGTTCCGTAAGGAAGACGGCGAGTTCGACGTTGAGATGTTCGAGCACGCAGTCGACGTCATGTTCCTCGCACAGGAGATCATCGTCGGCTACTCGTCCTATCCCACACCCGAGATCGGTCGCAACGCCCGTAAGTTCCGCCAGCTCGGGCTTGGTTACGCGAACCTCGGCGCGCTGCTGATGGCGCGCGGTTTGGCGTACGACTCGGATGAGGGTCGCGCGTACGCAGCGGCGATCACAGCGCTGATGACCGGCCGGGGCTATCGCAAATCGGCCGAGGTTGCACGTCGGATGGGACCGCATGCGGGCTTCCAGGAGAACCGCGCCCCGATGGTCGGCGTGATCGCCAAGCACCGCGCCTCGGTTGGAAACATCCAGCACACGGAGACGGTGCCGACCGACCTTCTCGACGGCGCACGACGCGCATGGGACGAGGCGCTTGAGATCGGCGAGGTACACGGGTTCCGCAACGCGCAGGCGACGGTGCTCGCACCTACGGGAACGATCAGCTTCATGATGGATTGCGACACGACGGGCGTCGAGCCCGACTTCTCACTTGTGAAGTCCAAGAAGCTCGTCGGCGGTGGTGATCTCACGATCGTCAACAAGACCGTGCCGATGGCACTCCGCGAGCTTGGTTACGCGCCGGGCGAGGTCGAGGAGATCGTCGCTTTCATCGATGACCGCGGCGGCGTCATTGGTGCCCCGTATCTCAAGACCGATCACTACCCGGTCTTCGACTGCGCGATCGGCGAGCGGGCGATCCACTACACCGGACACGTGAAGATGATGGGCGCCGTACAGCCGTTCATCTCAGGAGCCATCTCCAAAACAGTGAACCTCCCCGAGTCGACCACAGTCGACGAGGTAGCTCAGCTGTTCGTCGAGGCGTGGCAGCTCGGAGTCAAGGCGATCGCGATCTACCGCGACAACTGCAAGGTCGCCCAACCGCTTTCCGGAGCGGGAACGAGCAACGCATCGGTACTTCCGATGGGAGCGCCCGGCTCGGTGGCTCATCCCCTGCGTAGGCGCGTTCCGGAGGATCGCACCGAGGTCGGCCGCAAGTTCCGCGTCGGTGACTACGAGGGGTACATCCACGTTGGTCTCTTCGAGGATGGCACCCCAGGCGACATCTTCGTGGACATAGCCAAGGAAGGCACAACGCTCGCTGGCCTCATGAACTCGTTCATGATCTCAGTGTCCCTCGGACTCCAGTACGGAGTGCCGCTTGAGGTGTATGTCTCGAAGTTCAGCCACATGCGCTTCGAGCCAAGCGGGATGACGAACGACGAGGACATCCGAGTCGCGAAGTCGATCGTCG
>JANNQQ010000123.1:0-7260 GCA_031400835.1 Actinomycetes bacterium
CAATTGCGGCGGTCTCGTCTGTTGAGCCGTCGTCGACCACGATCGCCTCCCAGTCGGAGCGCGTCTGCGCGGTGAGAGAGGCGAGCGTCTCGGCGATGGTGTCGGCAGCGTTGCGCGCCGGGATCACCACCGAGACGGAGAGGCGCCCAGTCATGATGGTCGTCAGCCTGACGACCAACGGTGCTGCGGGCCGAACCCGCTGCCGCCGTCGACGACTTCCAGAGGATAGGCGTGCCAGCGGTAGTCGTACGCGACCTCCCAGTCGTGCTGGAACACACCCACATCGAGGCGGTACGTCCCGGGCACGACGTCGAGGCGGTCGAGGGAGAGCGTGATCGTTCTCGGCGCCGAGAGTGTCCCGAGCCGCATCCCGTCGGCCTCAGTGTTGAGCTCGAAGACCTTCACGTAGTCGTCCACCCCATGCGCGGTGATCACAACGACTGGCGACTCGACGCTCCCGCGCGGCTCGAGATCAACTTCGATCACGAGCCCACTACCGTTCGTCACACGCGCGGGATCGACGCGGACCGCCGCGATCTCGACCTCGTAGGTGCCGTAACGCTCGCCGTCGGCTTCTTCATCGACGTGGCGAGGCTCGTGCCCGAGGTGCTCCGCCCTCCGCTCGGTCTCGAGTCGCATCGCTTCGCGGTAGGCCTCGTAGACGGCATCGGGGCTTCCCTCGGCGCGTACGCGACCCTTCGCGAGCCAGACGACGCGGTTGCAGAGCCGTCTGATGTGCGTTTCGTCGTGCGAGGCGAGGAGGACCGTTGTGCCGCGTGCCTGGAGCTCCTCGAGCCGCGCAAAACACCGGTCCTGGAAGCGGAGGTCGCCGACCGACATCACCTCGTCGATCAAGAGAACCTCCGGCTCGGTGCTCATCGCAGCCGCAAAGGCAAGGCGGAGCTTCATCCCTTCCGAGTACGTGCGTAGCGGTCGATCGAAGAACTCCTCGAGCTCGGCGAATGCGACGATCTCGTCGAGGCGAGAGACGATCTCGCGTCGGCGGAGACCCGAAAGGATTCCGACGGTGATCGCGTTCTCCCGCCCTGTGAGGTAGGGATCGAGTCCGTCACCGAGCGACAGCATCGCCTCGATACGGCGTGTGCGAACGATTCGGCCGCGGGTCGGAGCTCCGAGACCGCCGATGAGCCGTAGCAACGTTGATTTCCCCGATCCGTTCGCTCCTATCAGCCCCATGGTCTCGCCCTCACCGACCGAGAGGCTGACGTCCTCGAGTGCCCAGTACGCCTCACGGCGGGCGAGCGCGAGCGGGTGGCGAACGAGTTCCTTCACCGTCGGGGGTCGCGGACCTCGACGCGCGAATCGCTTCGAGACGTTCTCAACCAGGACGACCGGTTCGAGCGAGCGACGCTTCACAGGTTCTCCGGAAGCCGCTGTCGGCAGGCACGGAAGGTTACGAAGCCGGCCACGAGAACGGCGATCCCGACCAATGCGAGGACGATGGTGGGTACGACATGCGGGAGGCGGCCCTCGAGGAGCAACCCCCGCTGCGCCGAGATCAGGTGCGCCATAGGGTTCACGTCGTAGATCCAGGAGAGCGAGTCGGGGATCTGACGGCGTCCGTAGAACACAGGGGTGACCCAGAAGCCCACCGATACACCGAGAGCGACGATCTGGCGGACATCGCGAAGGAACACCTGGAGCGGAGCGAAGAGAAGCGCAAGCCCAGCGCAGAAGCAGAACTGGATCGCAAGCAGCGCCGGCAGCACGAACGATTCGACGTGGAGGCCGGTGGTGAACGCCATTGCGACGATCAACACGGGAAGCGCGAGCATGAAGTCGACGAAGGCGACGATCACCGAGATCAACGGGATCAGCCAGGTCGCGAATCCGGGTCGAACGACGAGCTCGCGCCGCATCTCGAGCGACACCACGCCCTCGCCGAGCGAGCGCGCAAACCAGGTCCACGACAAGATCCCGCAGAGGAGAAACACAGGGTAATTGGGGATGTCGAGCGGGATGACTCGGGTGAAGATGAAGTACGTCGCGAGTAGCTGGAAGACGGGGGGCGCGAGCGCCCAAAGCCAACCGAGGAGCGACCCGCGATGCCGCGTCGCGAGCTCGGTGCGGACAAGGTGCGCAAGAACGTCGAATCGGTAGCCGGGGCCACCGCGCCGAATGCCGGGTGCTTGAATGCCTCCCATTGGTTCTGCGGTGCTCAAGCTGGGGTCATCATCCCCGGCGCGGCCGTCATTTCGTCACTGTCTCGTGGTCATTGTTGGTGTTCATCCTACGGGCGAGACAGCCGCAAGCCACCGTTCTGCCTCGGTACGCCAGGCAGGCTCCATCGTCTCGAGGCGGTGCCGTTCCAACCGGCTCACCCAGCCCGGTCGGAGAGCGATGGCGAGCCCTTTGGCGACGAGGAGTGGTCGTGCCCGACGCGCCGCGAGACGCGAGTACGTCAGGAACGGTGACCAACGCTTGCCTCCACGACGAGCGACCTCCGCGAACCACCGTTCCCACGCGTCAGTGTCGATCTCGACTCCGTGCTTCACGCGCGCCTCAGCGTGCTTCGTCCGCATGAGCTCCAGCTCGTCAGCGAAGCCGTCAGGGCGTGCGGTCATGTTTGCGCCGTGGAGCACATAGGCAATGTGCGGTCGGCTGACCGTCGCCGCTGGTGACGCGAGTGCAAGGCGCGTCCACATGTCCCAATCACTGACGATTCTGAACCGCGAGTCGAAGCCACCCAGCTCGCGCACGAGGCTGGTGGCGGCAACGACCCCTGAGGCGCCGCCGGGCACGCAGTTGTAGCGGAGGAGCCCCGCTGGAAGCGTCCCCTCGCGCGGTGGTCGTTGTGCGCCGATGATCTCAAGTTTGGCGTTCGCCACGACCGCCCCCGATACCGCCCAGCGAGACTCGGGCGCGGCAGCAAGCGCGCGCAACTGCAGCGACAGCCGTTCAGGCGCCCACAGGTCGTCGTCATCGAGAAATGCGACCCACGGCGCTCGGGCGAGGGCGATCCCGGCGTTTCGGGCGTGCGTGACGCCTGCTGGCGCCTCATTCCGGACAAAACGAACGCGCGGATCGGTGATTCCTTCGAGAAACTCCGGCGTCGTATCCTCCGAGCCGTCGTCGATCACCACGACCTCGATCTCGACGTCGACCTGGCCGAGCGTGCTCGCGAGCGATCGCTCGAGGAGTGGGCGTCGGTTGCGCGTGGGGATGACAACGGTGACGGGCTCGGGCACGGCGTGATTCTCGCAGCGTTAGGCTGCCGGTGATGGAGACAACACAGGGAAAGCTCAGCAAGCTCCGCGAGCTCAGTGAGCTTGCCACCGGCGCAGCGACCGAGAAGGCGATCACGCGTCAGCGTGAGAACGGCAAGTTGCTCGCGCGCGAGCGGGTCGAACTCCTCCTCGACCCGGGGTCATTCGTTGAGCTAGACCGCTTCGTTCGCCACCGTGAGGTCGAGTTCGGGATGGGCGAGAACCGCCCGTTGGGCGACGCTGTCATAACCGGTTACGGCACGGTGTTCGGCCGGCCGATCTGCGTCTTCTCGCAGGACTTCACCATCTTTGGCGGTTCGCTGTCTGAAGTGTTCGCGGAGAAGATCTGCAAGGTCATGGACATGGCGGTCAAGGTGGGCTGTCCCGTCGTCGGGATCAACGACTCGGGCGGCGCAAGGATCCAGGAGGGCGTCGTTTCGCTCGCCGGCTACGCCGAGATCTTCTGGCGCAATGTCCAGGCCTCGGGCGTCATTCCGCAGATTTCCCTCGTCCTTGGGCCGTGCGCCGGTGGTGCCGTGTATTCACCAGCGATCACCGACTTTGTGTTGATGGCCGAGGGTACGTCGTACATGTTCATCACCGGACCCGATGTTGTGAAAACGGTGACAGGAGAAGAGGTGTCGTTCGAGGATCTCGGGGGCGCCTCGGCGCATGCGACCAGGTCCGGTGTTGCGCACCTCGTCGGCGCCAATGAGCACGCAGTCATTGAAGACGCGCGCTACCTGCTCACGTTTCTCCCGCAGAACAACACTGAGACCGCACCCTTTGCCGCGCCGAGCGACCCGGTCGAGCGTGAGTCACCCGAGCTCGACACGTTGATCCCGGACGCGCCGAACAAGCCCTACGACATGAAGCGCGTGATCGAGACGATTGTCGACGAGGGTTCGTTCCTCGAGATCCAGGCGGAGCATGCGCAGAACATCGTCTGCGGGTTCGCACGGCTTGGAGGGCATGCGGTTGGAGTCGTGGGCAACCAGCCGAGCCAGCTCGCGGGCGTGCTCGACATCGATGCCTCCGTGAAGGCGGCACGGTTCGTCCGCACGTGCGACGCATTCAACGTCCCGCTCGTGACGTTCGTCGACGTGCCCGGGTTCCTGCCGGGGACGGCGCAGGAGTGGGGCGGGATCATCCGTCACGGCGCCAAGCTCCTCTACGCCTACGCCGAGGCGACGGTGCCCAAGCTCACCGTGATCACCCGAAAGGCATACGGCGGCGCCTACGACGTGATGAGCTCGAAGCACATCCGGGCGGACGTCAATGTCGCCTGGCCCACAGCGGAGGTCGCGGTGATGGGGCCTGACGGTGCGGTCAACATCATTCATCGTCACCACCTTCGAGACGTGGATGATCCCGAGACGCGCCGGGCGGAGCTCATCGAGGACTACAAGGAGCGGTTTGCGAATCCCTACACCGCCGCCGAGCGAGGGTACGTCGACGATGTCATCGAGCCGCGGCGCACGAGGCCCTACCTGATTCGCGCGCTCGAAATGCATCTGACAAAGAGCGAGCCGAGGCCTGAGCGGAAGCACGGCAACATTCCGCTCTGAGCGTTGTCCATTCTTGTCCGGAGCGCCGATTGACCGCCCCGGCGCGCGGCCGGAAGAGTTCGGGTATCCCGCCGACGGGTTGCATCGGAATCCATATGCACATGTGACACCGTCAGCCCCTTCTCACGATTGCCTCCGCTCTGATATGTATAGGCAATGCCTAGGAAGATGATCCCTGCCGCCCAGGCTGCGCGGGCCCTCGGAATCAGCCTCGACACGCTCCGCCGCTGGGATCGCGACGGGAAGCTCCGAGTTGAGCGAGACCATGCGAACCGGCGCGTCGTGCCGGAGAGCGAGGTTGAGCGGCTGCGGGGGCCGGCGGTGGAAGACCTACTCTCCGCGCGCAACCGCTTCCGGGGCATCGTTCGCTCGGTTGAGGTCGAAGGCTTCCTCGCACGCGTCGAGATCGATGTCACAGAACCGTCGAGGATCGTCGCGATCGTCACCCGTGAGGCCGTCGAGGAGCTCGCGCTGAAACCAGGGATGAGTGCGGCAGGAGTTGTGAAGTCGACGAGCGTGATGGTGGAACGCTGAGCCGGGCATCGTGGCTGCGAGAGCTCTCTGGTGCAGTCGCCGACCTCGGCGTACTCGTACCGATCGCCGTGGCGTTGATCGTCAAGAACGGGCTGTCACCGACAGCGGTGATCCTCCCGGCGGCGCTCTTGTATCTGACGGTGGCGGCCGTCTACCGCCTGCCTGTCCCGGTGCAGCCTCTGAAGGCTCTCGGCGCGATCGCGATCGCCGAGGGACTCGGAGCGGACGAAGTGGCCGCCGCTGCGCTGCTCCTCGGCGGAATCTTTCTCATCCTTGGCCAGACGGGGCTCATCGACCTCGTGGCTCGGGCGTTTCCTCGCGCGCTTGTTCGCGGAGTTCAGCTGACGGTCGGACTCCTGTTTCTCAAGATCGCATGGGGTCTCGTCGCCGACCCGCCGTCCTCGTTCTCCGACCACTCTCTCGCGCCGGCTTGGGCCATCCCGCTCGCAGCAGTTGTCGTCCTGGTTGCGATCGCCTTCCGGCGATGGTCGGTAACCCTCGTGCTGGTTGGGATAGGAATCGCCGCGATGATCCTCACGACGGACTCTCCGGGGAGTCTCGGCCCGTCAGCACTCTCATTCCCGGACCTATCGAGTGCGACGTTCTGGACAGCCCTTACAGTCCTCGTGGTCCCGCAGCTTCCCTTGTCGTTCGCGAACTCGTGTCTCGCGACCGCCGACGCGGCGAAGGTGTATTTCGGTGAGCTCGCCGTACGCGTCGTGCCCAGTCGGCTCGCGACGACCCTGGGGTGCGCCAACCTGTTTGCCGGAGCCGTCGCAGGGATGCCCGTCTGTCACGGCGCTGGCGGACTCACCGCCCACGTCGCCTTCGGCGCCCGTACCTGGCGTGCCCCGGCGGCGCTCGGCGGCGCGCTGCTCGTCGTCGCCCTCGCGTTCGGAGCGGCGCTTCCTGTGGTGCTCACGGCCTTCCCTCTTCCGATCCTGGCCGGTCTGTTGGCCGTCGCTGGCGTGCTGCACATCGGCCTCCTGCGCGATGTGGTCGGGATCCGCTCCTGGGTCATCGCGGTGACGATCGGCGTGATCGGGTTCGAGGTGAACCTCCTTGTCGCCCTCAGCGTTGGCCTCCTTCTCTGGTGGGGGCAGGAGGCCCTATACGCGATCGGCCGTCCCAGGTCGTCTCGTCCGTCGCGCCTCGGCTAGGCCTCTGATGCTCCGCGCAGCAGGCGCGGAGCGACACGCAGGTAGTCCAGCCCCGAGAGCCACGTGAGCGCGACCGCAACGAGGAGCGCCCACCAGGCGATGTCCTCCGACCAGGCGCCGGCAGCCGCGAAGCCGCCGAAGCCGACGGCGAGCGCCTGTGCCCAGGTCTTAAGCTTGCCGAGATCGCGTGCTCCCATGACGACGCCGCGCTCGATCGCCGCGAGCCGGAGTCCCGAGATCGCGATCTCGCGCGCAACGATCGCGGCCACCATCCAGGCAGGCGCAACACCCTCGCCCACCAGCATGATGAGCGCGACCATCACGAGCACCTTGTCGGCGATGGGATCGAGAAGCGCGCCGAACGACGATGTTTGATTGCGGCGCCGTGCGAGCCATCCATCGACCTGATCGGTCGCCATCGCTACCGTGAAGACCCCGGTTGCCCAGTAGGCGTGATCAGCGAAGTCCCACGCGAAGAGAACGACCACAACCGGGACAGCGAGCGCCCGGGTGAGGGTCAGCTGATCGGGAAGTGTCACCTTGCGAGAGAATACGCGGAGCATGCCTCTCTTCAGCAAGGTGCTTGTTGCCAATCGCGGTGAGATCGCGGTAAGGATCTTCCGCACGCTCCGGGAACTCGGGATCGGATGCGTGGCTGTGTACTCGGACGCCGACCGTGGCCGCCTCCACACGAGGGTGGCCGACGAGGCATTTCGTATCGGTCCCGGGCCGGCCTCCGAGAGCTACCTGCGCGGAGACGTCGTGATTGAG
>JANNQQ010000124.1:0-10552 GCA_031400835.1 Actinomycetes bacterium
ACACGTCTGCCCCGTCAACCATCACGCGAGAGGTCGCAAGGCTCAGGCCTCCGCTTCCACGACTCAGAACGACCAGAGGAGGGGTACGAGACCGACCGCGACGACGCCAAACATTCCGAGCAGCGGCAGGCCGAGTTTCCAATAGTCGCCGAACCGGTAGCCACCTGGCCCCATCACCATGAGGTTTGCGGGCGTTGCGACCGGGGTGAGGAACGACGCTGCGGCTGCGACGCAGACAGCCATGAGCACCGGCTTGGGCGAGACATCGAGCTCCGCCGCTGCCGAAACCGCGATGGGAATCACGATCAGCGCCGTCGCCATGTTGCTGATCAGCTGACCGAGCGTGAATGTGAGCAGGACAAGCCCGACGAGGAGTGCATGCGGGCCAGCGTCACCAACGATGTCGACAAGACCCTCCGCAAGCTGCTCGGCTGCACCGGTCTGAACCATTGCCGTCGAGAGGGGGATCATCCCCCCGACGAGGATCACCGTGGTCCAGGCGATGCCCCGATACGCCTGATCGATCGTGAGCACCCCCGAAAGCACAATTCCGCCCGCCGCGAGCAGACCGGCCACAGCCGGCGGCACCACGCCGCTGGCAAGCAGGATCACCATCCCGGCGAGAATCACGAGCGCCTGGGACGCGCCAGGCCCAAGCGGGACCGCCTGCCTGCGAACGAGGCCCGGCTGATCGACGACGAGGACATCCGGGTCCTCGAGGTGGTGCTCGAGAGCTCCCCACGTGCCCTGGAGCAGGAGCGTGTCTCCGACGGAAAGGACTGTCTCGCCGGACATGTCCTCGCCCCTCCTCTGGATTGCGCGCACGACCAGATCTCCGCTCTCCGTGACCATCCCTGGGAACATTGTCTGGCCGACCAGCGCCGAACGGGGCGGAACGATCACTTCGGACAGACCTGACCGGCGGCCAACGAGCGCATCGGGATCGTCGTCGAGCGAATAGTGCTCGACGAGGGTCTCGGCAAGCGCGCTGAAATCCTTGGTGATCGTGCGCGCCTTCCTCGTCGGCAGCAGCCGCTCACCGAAGACCACAACGATCGCAATCGTCCCCACGAGAAGCGGGATGCCAACGAACGCGAACTCAAAGAACCCGAACCGCCCAACACCCGCATCTTCCGCGTATTCGGAGACGATCACATTGACCGGTGACCCGGTGAGCGCGACCAGAGAGCCAGCATGCGCACCGAAGGCCAGCGGCATCAGGAACTGGGACGGCGACCCGCGGAGGCGCACGGCCATCACGGCGACGACCGGGAGCAACGCGGCCACGGCGCCGTTCACGCTGATCAGTGCGGTGAGCACGGCGACGAGCATCATCATGAGGACGATGATGCGTGGACGGCTGTCCCCCGCCCTCGCGATCATCTCCTGACCGGCCCAGGCGGTGACGCCCGTCGAGTCGAGCGCTTCGCTGACGACGAACAGCGTTGCGATGAAGATCACCGTCGGATCGCCGAAACCGCCGAGCGACTGGTCGAGATCGAGCACCCCCGTCGCCCAGAGGGAGAGTGCGACGCCGAAGGCAACGACACCCACGGGAATGCGGTCCCACACGAAGACGGCGACCGTCACGCCGAGGATCAGGTACGTGATCGTGGTCTCGCTCATCGGACGGAGCTTCCGGTTCCAAAGCCGGAGACGTCAGCGGGCTCACAGGGTGCGGCGCAACGAACCGGAGCCATCGGGGTTGGCCGGCTACTCGAGATGGACAGGCGAGCCTGGACCGAGTGGGATCCCGAGGAGGTACCAGGCGATGAAGAACAGTGTCCAGACAACCGAGAGCACGAGGACGTACGGGAGCATCATCGAGACCACTGTGCCGATGCCGGCGTCCTTGCGATAGCGCTGAGCGAAGATGACGATCAGTGGGAAGTACGCCATGAGGGGCGTGATTACATTGGACGGCGAGTCGCCGACTCGGTACGCGGCGAGCACCGTCTGCGGCGCGACGTCGAGTCGGAGGAAGAGTGGAATGAAGATCGGGGCGAGGATGGCCCACTTCGCGATTGCCGCGGGCATGATGAAGTTGACCAGAGCTGTGATGAACACGAGCCCGATGAGCAGCCACAACGCCCCGATGTTCGCCGATTCCAGCCAGTCGCCGAGGCTCGCAGCGGCGACCTGCGCCATGTTGCTGTAGTTGAAGTACGCGATGAACTGCGCGATCAGGAGGAACAGGAAGAGCAGCCCGGCGAGGCCTGCCCAGGATTTGGTGATCGCTCCGATCACCGCGTCGCTCCCCCTGAGCGTGTTCGCGCCCCGGCCGTATGCGAGCCCGGCCGCGAAGAAGATCATGGTGATGATCACGATCAGGCTGTCCATGAACGGTGAGTCGCCGACGATGTCGCCGGTGAGCGGATGGCGCAACGGGGCGCCCGGCATCAACGTGAGGAGCGCGATCGCCACGAGCACGCCGACCGTTGCGATCAACGCGTAGCGCAGGCCCTTGGTCTCTGCTTCCGGCGATACCTCAACTCCCTGATCCGCATCGAGCGATGCGTCGTCGCTCTCAAGCGACGGGTCGTGAACACCGAGGCTGCGCTCGACGATGAACATCGAAACCACCGAGGCGACGAGGGTGACAACAATGGTCGAACCGATGCCGAAATAGAGGTTGGCAGCCAGGTCGATCGAGCGGGTCGGGTCGGCGAGAGCGATGGCATCATTCGTGATCTCGGTGAGCACGCCGTCGAGTGGCGTGATGAGAAAGTTGACGCCGAAGCCGGCGGCGACGCCGGCGAATGCAGCTGCCATACCGGCTAACGGGTTGCGACCGACGCTCTTAAAGGCAGCGGCACCCAGGGGTATCAGCACGAGGTAGCCAGCATCAGAGGCGACGCTCGAGAGGACGCCGATGAAGATGATGATCGGCGTCAACATCGTGGCGGAGGTCGCGCCGACGAGCTTGCGGATCAAGGCTCCGATCAACCCGGACGCCTCGGCCAGACCGACGCCGATCATCACCACGAGGATGATCGCCACCGCCGCGAAGTTGCGGAAGCTGGCAACGAACGACGTGAACATGAACCGAACGCCGTCGACCGAGATGAGACTCTGGATAGAGGCGGTCTCCTCGACGATCTCGTACTGGCCCTCTTGCACCGAGGCGTCTGGCAGACCACCCGAGGGTTGCGTCGAGCCGTCCTGAACGACCTCCTCGACCTCGATCGGTGGCGGCTTTGCGACCTCGTAGGTGACGCTGATGTCGGCCCAGGAGAGCACGGTCGAGAGGACGATCACGCCGACGCATAGCCATACGAACAGGATCGCCGGGTTCGGCATCCTGTTGCCGCCGCGCTCGATCGCGCCGAGCAGTCGAACCATCACGGTTTGGGGCTCGGCCGGTGTGGCAGCGGGAGAGGAAGGCGCGTTCATGGAGTAGCACCCCCTGGTTGAGTTGCGGCCGTTTCGGCGAAGCGGCGGAAGAACTCAGCCTCGGCGACGACGGCCTTCTCAAACTCGTCCACGACCACGCGCTCGTTCGGAGCATGGATGTTCGCAAACCCGTCGGTTGTGCCGAACATGAGGATCTCGGCCTCAGGCGCCGCCTGAGCGAGAGCACTCACGAGAGGAATTGAGCCACCCGTGGCGATCGCCACGGTCTCGTCACCCCATGCGGTCGCGAGCGCGAGCCGAGCCGCCTCGTAGGCGGGGCCGGAGGTCTCCGCGAAGAAGCCGGGGCCTGTCTCGGCCGCCTCGACCTCAATCGCGATCCCAAACGGCCGCAGTGCCTCGAGATGTGCGACGAGGGCAGCCTGACCCTCGAGCGGATCCTGCTCCGGATGGAAACGGGCGCTGATCTTGGCGCGGGCGAACGGCACGACGGCATTCACGGGCGCATCAACGCGCAACGCGTCGAGCCCTGTCACGGTGAGTGATGGGCCTGACCAGATCCGCTCACCCAGACCCCCGGTACCGATGAATGGCATCCCGTCCAACACCTCGGCAAGTGCTCGGAACTCGTCGTCACTGTAGGAGGCTCCCGTCCACACCTCACGTCTGAGCCCCGCGACGGCGACGTCGCCGTTGTCGTCGTGCAAGGTCGAAAGGACGCGGATTAGCGCGAGCAACGCGTCGGGCGCAGCACCACCGAACTGGCCGCTGTGCTTCGGGCCGGCGAGCGTGCGGGCGGAGACAATCACACCGGCCATGCCACGGAGACCAATCGTGAGCGTCGGGACACCGGGCCGCACACTGCCCATGTCGCCGATCACCATCGCGTCGCAGGCGAACAGCGCAGGCTGCGTGGGTGGGAAGGTCGTGAGCGCACTCCCAACCTCTTCCTGACCCTCGATCACAATCTTGATCCCGACGGGCGGCTTGCCGTTCCAGGCGCGAAGCGCACCGACGTGCATGAGGATGTTCGACTTCGTATCCGCTGTTCCACGTCCGTAGATTGCCCCGTCGCGTTCCGTCGCCTCGAACGGCGGCGAAAGCCATTTCGACTCGTCGCCCACCGGGACGACGTCGTAGTGGGAGTAGAGGAGAACCGTGGGTGCGCCGTCGGGCGCGGGCATCTCCCCAACCACGATCGGCGCGGTGTCCGGCAACTCAAGGATGGAGACTTCAACGCCGACGTCGCGGAACAGCTTTGCGACGGCGTCGTGAGCTTCGATGAGTGCCGGCCTCGTAGCCTCCGGGAAGTCGGGCGCCGAAATCGACGGGATCGCCACGAGCTCGGCAAGCTCGGACTTGAGCTGAGGCATGAGGGCTGCGACGGTCGTCGCAAGCGCATCAGGGTCGAGCGGGGTTAGCACGGGCGACTCCAGAAGACGGCAATGACCGGACGACACTCAGCGGCGTCGAGGGGCGGGCGCGGCCATTCTTTCGGCAGGAAGCGGGCTTGTCAAGATTCGTCGGTTTTGGGCGTCGCCGATCCTTCATCGGCGTCCGCCTTCTCCCGCGGGACGAAGAGACCGATGATCGCGCCGCGAAGACGGGCCTTGAGCGGGCCGGCGGAGGGCTCAGGAGGCGCCGACCAGGCAGCAGCCAACTCCGCACCGAACAGGATCGCGGACGCGTAGAGATAGACGCTGTAGAGAAAGACGAGCACGACCGTGATCGATCCGTAGACGACAGAGAGGCCTGCGACCTGGTCGTAGATGAGCGCCGAGGCGGCCGAGATCCCGACCAGCAAGAGCCCGGTGACGACCCCACCGGCGAGAGCGTCGCCAAAGCTCACGCGTCGGGAAGGGACGAACCGGTAGAGCGAGATGACCACCGCCGTGGAAACGATCAGGGGCACGGCGATCCCGGTGAGATCAAGCGCCCAGCCACTACCCCCTAACGCATCTGCGACATCGCCTACCAGGCGTGTAACCACCTGCGCAGCAAATGCGATCGTGATCGTCGACAGCACGAGTATCCCGGCGCCAGCGACGAGGGCGAGATCAACGATCTTCGCCCGCACCGCCGGGCGACGCTGTTCGGTCTCGAGCGCTGCCTCAAGGCCTGTTCGAAGCGCGCCCATCATCCCCGTGGACGCCCACGCGAAGAGCGCTATCGAGACAACGCCGATCACGCCGGAAGGGCTCGCCAGACGCAGGATCGCATCCTCGACCGAGTCCTTGCCTTCGTCGGAGGCGGGGAGCCAGTCGACGACGCGCTCGGTCAGGTCGGCGCGAAGGCTCTCATCCTTGAGCAGGAGCCCGGCGACCCAGACGACCACGATCGCGAGAGGGGCAAGGGAGAAGAGAACGCGATACGCGATCCCGGCAGCCTGTTGGGACAGCCGATGCCGGAAGTACCCGTCCACCGCGCGCGGCACGGCATGAACGAGTGACCGCGGAACGGCAAGGAGCCATCTCCCGATGAGCGATAGCCGGCCCCGCTCTGGTCGCTGTGGTTGGGCGGGGATCATTGCTGGAGTGTAGGAAGGCACGGCGCGGTCATGCCTGTGCCATCTGACCTTGGACGTGGCAGAGTGCGCTTTGTGCCCCGAGCCAGCACGCCCTTGACCGCCTCAACGGGCGCGCCGACCCCGCTACGCGTGTTCTCCGCGTCTCGTGATCAGCGGCGCTTCCGTCGTGCGACGGACGTCTTCCTGCTCGTCTCTGCGTTGCTGGGACTCGCCGCCGTTATCGCGACGTATCCGCCTTCGCGGCTAGAGCGATCGCTGTCGGCGCTGCTGCATAACCTCCCCGGCCCCCTCGACCCGCTCTGGGGCGCGTTCTACGACGCCCTCGCTGTGTGGGCGGTCGCGCTCGTGGTGGTTGCGGTTGCCGCTCGCCGTGGCGCGGTATGGCTCCAGGCGCTCGGCTCGGTTGTCATCACCGTGGGGGTGACTCTTGTCTCGGGGCGCATCGCCTTCGGCCGTTGGCCGGACCTCGGTGAGAGCCTTCGCTTGCGCGTCGACGATACGACGTTCCCCGCGCTTCGCGTCGCCGTCTGTGCGGCTCTGATCCTCACGGTCAGTCCACACCTTGTCCGACCGGTTCAGAGCTTCGGGCGGTGGGTGCTCGTGCTCGGCGTCCTCGGAGCAGCCCTTGCCGAGAGCGCACCGCCAAGCGCAAACCTCGCTGCCTTCCTCGTCGCCGTGATCGCCGCCACTCTCGTCCGGCTTTCCTTCGGCACGTCTGCCGGACATCCGAGCTCGGGCGACGTTCTCTCGGCCCTACGCGAGTTGGGGGTGTCGGTCGATCGTCTCGAGGCCTCAGCGCGACAGTCGGCCGGGGTCTTCGTGGCGCGGGCGCCTGAGGCCGAAGAGGGTGCGGGTGCGTTACTCGTCAAGGTGTACGGGCGGGATGCCTACGACACACAGCTCCTCGAGAAGCTCTGGCGGACGGTGCTCTATCAAGGTGAGGGTCCACGGGTTCGACTGAGCCGTATCGAGGCCGTGGAACACGAGGCCTTGGTCACGCTGCTCGCAGCGCAGGCGGGCGTGACGACAAATGGTGTCGTCGTGGCGGCGGAGTCCGCATCCGGTGACGCGATACTCGTGCTCCGGGATGCGTCCCGACCTCTCGGCGGTCTCAACCCCGACGCCATCGACGACGACGTGCTCTCGCAATGCTGGCACGCACTGACGACTCTCGGAGCCGCCGGGATTGCCCATAACCGAATCGACCCCGAGACCATTGCGAAGATTGCGGGCGATGTGGGCTTCGTCGAGTTCGATCGTGGAACGATCGCCCCGCGCGCCGATCAGCTCCTCATGGACCGGGCCCAGCTCCTGGCTACCACAGCAGCCCTCGCGGGTGACCAGCGTGCCCTCACTGCCGCAGTCGGCGCGATCGGCGCTGACGGCGTGGCGGCGGTGTTGCCCTACCTCCAGCCAGCGGCCTTCGGACCGACCCTCCGTCGTGCCCTTCGTTCGGCCGGGGTTGACGTCGACGACCTCCGCGCCGCCGCAGGCGACGCACTCGGCGTCGAGGTTCCCGAACCGCTGAAGCTTCGACGCGCGACGTGGTGGAGCCTCGCCCAGATCGCGTTGCTGATGCTCGCTGCGTCGGCGATCATCGGTGCACTCAGTGGTCTCGACTACAACGACTTCGCCGCGTACGTCACCGAGGCCGCATGGGGTTGGATCGCCCTTGGATTGGTGGTCGCACAGCTTCCCCGCGTCACTCAGGCGGTAGCGACGCTCGGCTCGGTGCCGGCGAAGCTGCCGTTCTTTCCCGTCTACGTCATGCAGCTCGCGACCGGTTACATGAACCTCGCTCTCCCGTCGAACCTCGCGCGGATGGCTATCAACATTCGCTTCTTCCGACGCCAGGGGATCGCACCGGCGACCTCCGTCACCGCGGGCGCGATCGATTCGTTCGCGAGCACGATCACCCAGGCGCTGTTGTTGCTCACGTTGATCGCGTTCTCGGCCGGGAGCCTCGACTTCGATCTCGAGATCCCATCGGGCCCATCCGTTCGCTCACTCGTCATGCTGGTCTGCCTGGTCGTCGCAGGTGCGATCGGACTCCTGCTTGTTCGTCGAGTGCGAGCGGCCATCGTCGAGCGGGCCCGACGCTGGTGGCCCGAGGTGCGTGCAACCATCCACGCGCTTCGCGCGGGGAGCAAGCTCGCTCTCCTCGTTGGCGGAAGCCTCGCAACCGAGATCCTCTTTGCGATCTCGCTCGGGGTGTTCGCCGAAGCGTTCGGTTACGACATCGGGCTCGCGAACCTCCTGCTCATCAACATCTCGGTCTCGCTGCTTGCAAGCTTCGTCCCCGTGCCAGGTGGTATCGGGGTCGCGGAGTTTGGGTTGACGGTGGGTCTCGTCGCCTCCGGCATGCCGGATGAGGTGGCGCTCGTGACCGCGATTCTCTACCGCATCGCAACCTTCTATGCGCCACCGCTTTGGGGGTTCTTCGCGATGCGTTGGCTCCGCGCCACCGATCGGCTCTGACGGACAGGCCCCCAACAGTGAGGGAGCCAATGACGGTGTCGCCGCTCGCGTTGTAGGGTGCGGGCTGCCCACCAGAACGATCCTTCGCCCTGAACGGAAAGAGAGCGCCCCGTGACGACAGAAAACCCGGTTTCCGCTCCCAGAGCTTCCCGAAAGCGCCTCGTGCTTGCCCGGGCGTTCGTCATCATAGGAGTCGTTCTCGGCACGATCTCGCTCGCCTCCGGCTACCTCCGCTGGCAGGTATTCGACTCGGGCACATTTGAGGAGACCGCAGCACAGCTCCTCGCAAGTGAGCCAATCCGTCAACAGGTGGCCGGAACGCTGGTTGACCAGCTCTACGCCAACATCGACGTCCAGGCCGAGCTCGAGGCACAGCTACCGGCCGAGCAACAGGGGCTTGCCGCACCGCTTGCCGCCGCGCTCCGCTCACTCGGCGAGCGCACCGCCTACCAGTTGCTTGGTCGCCCACGGGTACAGGCACTCTTCGTCGCAGCCGCGACGAATGCTCGACAGCAGGCGGACAACGCGCTCTCCGACAAGCTCGGTCCGGTCGAGACACAGAATGGCGTAATCGTCCTCAACCTCCACGAGGCCGTCATCGCACTCGGCAGTCAGCTGTCGTTCCTCGGCGAGCTCGAAGGCCGGCTCCCGGAGAATGCTGGTGTCATCGAGATCGCTCGAGCCGACAAGTTCGAGACCGCGCAGGAGCTCACGAGCCTCTTCCGCTCAGGCGCCGCGATCCTTCCGTTCCTAGCGCTGGCGTTCGCAGCTGCCGGGATCGCACTCGCACGTGGGCGGAGGCGGCTCGAGCTGCGCGCGTTCGCGATCGGCGCGATCGTTGGTGGTGTGCTCCTCCTTGTGGTGCGCAACGTCGCAGGCGGGTTCGTCGTCGACAGCCTCGCGACCTCGACGGCGGTCGAGCCCGCAACACAGGACGCCTGGGACGTCCTGACTGAGCTCCTTGCCAGCGGCGCCTGGACGGCGGTGATCCTCGGTATCGGGGGCCTGTTCGGTGTGTGGCTCTCGGCGCCCGAAGGCTCTGGTGCCGCTGCCCGACATGCGCTTGCTCCGGTGTTCGCGCGGCGCCCTCTCGGCTACTCGGTCGTCTTCGGCGGGTACCTCCTCCTCCTTCTCTGGCAGCCGACCGCGCAGTTCGGCCGCCTCCAGCCGATCGTCGTCTTCGGACTACTGCTCGTGATCGGGTATGAGGCATTGCGGCGGCTCGTGCTTACCGAGGAGCCTGAGGCTTCGACCGCAAGCGCAGGCGGACGGCTCCGTGAGCTCTTGCCGGGGCGCGGGCAGCCAGCTCCCTCGACCGGATCCGATCGCGCCTCGCAGCTTGCGACCATCACGCGACTCCACGAGACCGGCGTTTTGGACGAGGCGGGCTTCGCCGCAGCGAAGGCACGCCTACTGCAGTGAGCTCCGCGCCACAGATCGCGTCGCCGCTCGACGGTGCGCTTGGCCACGTCCTTGTCGAGGCTAGCGACGGAGTCGCAACGCTCCGCCTCGCTCCGACGCCTCTCGCCGTCGGTTCCGTTGAGCCTCCGTTCCTCCATGGCGGCACGCTGAGTACGTGCATAGACACGGCCGCCTGGTACGCCGCGTGTTCGGCGGCCGAGGCCGAATGGGTGGTGAGTGGGCTTACTGCCGAGTTCCTACGGCCGGCGCGTATCGAGGCTCACCGTGTCATCGCACGCTGCCGCCGGGTTGGGAGGACGGTCGCAGTGGTGGATGTCGAAATCACGCCGTGGGATGAACCCGACCGAGTCGTCGCACTCGGGCGGGCAACGCTCATCCGCGCCTAATCACCGGAGGCTAATCCACGCTCGGGCTCGAGCAGGAGCGTGCGTCCGACCAAGCGGGCTTGAGCTCGCGTCTCCGAGTCGAGGAACGCGGCAGGCGAAGTGCCGTCGGTGCGCGCGAGAATGAGGCATGCGGTGTGGCCGGCCAGGGCAGCACCATCGTCGGCGTAGGGGGCTTCGGTGCGGTACCCGGTGAGAAACCCCTCGCGTAGCGCGTCGAGCTCGCCAGCCAGCTCCGGCCAGCGAATCGCGCTCAGGACGACAAATGAGAGGAAGAAACCGAGATCGAAGAGCGGGTTTCCGTAGTGCGAGACCTCGAAGTCGAACGCCCACGGGCCGCCAGCACCGACGTGGATGTTCTTCATCGCGAAGTCGCCATCGACGAAGCAGA